>OMTF01000060.1 GCA_900313925.1 uncultured Eubacteriales bacterium
CGAAAAGTCCCGCGATTATTCTATTGCTTCCTCTCCGCTTCCCGTTCCGCCAGTTGCTCGCCCCGACGGATCAGCCGCAGAACGTCCAAGATGGTATTTCTGTAATCCTCCGCGGCCCGTCCAGCAAGCTGCGCAGCGGGAAGTCCCGCCCGGTTGACCGCCGCCATGGCAATCACGCCGCACTCATAGGCGGCTTCCGCGCCTTCCCCGATGCCGCCTGCCAGAATAACAACCGGAACGCCGGCTTTCTGCGTACGCCGGAGCACACTGGAAAGGAGTTTTCCGCGGAAGCTCTGTCCGTCCACGCGTCCCTCTCCGGTAATCACAAGATCCGTGTCTATCAGGCTGTCCGAAAATCCGGCTGCATCCAGTATGGCTTCTGTCCCGGACCGGAGTTCCGCTCCGAAAAAGGCTGCGCAGCCGGCCCCCATGCCGCCCCCGGCGCCGGCGCCCGCAAGATTTTCCACCTCTTTGTGCAAGCCTTTCCGTATTCGTTCCGAAAGGTTTTGCAGCCCTTCGTCCAAAAGCCGCACCTGCGCCACGCTTGCGCCCTTCTGCGGAGCAAAAACCGCCGCAGATCCGTTCGGGCCGCAAAGCGGAATACTCACATCGCACATCGCGATCAGATCGGCCTGCGAAAAGGCGCTGTCAAGACCGTCTGTGCAAATGGCTGCAATGCGCGACAGGCTTCCGCCTGTCGGAACAAAAGACCTTCCTTCCGCGTCCAGGAATTTTACGCCCAGTGCCGCCGCGCACCCGCAGCCGCCGTCTGTTGTGCAGCTCCCGCCTAAGCCCAGAAGCAGATGCCGGCAGCCTTCCCGTCGTACGGCATGCAGAAGCATTTCACCCACGCCGTATGTGGTCGTCCGGGTAGGGTCGCGCCGGCTCCCGACGAGAGGCAGACCTGCGGTTGCGGCCATTTCAATTACCGCCGTATCCCCAAAGACCGCATACTCTGCCGTAATCGGTTCCCCATAGGGTCCGGAGGCGGTGCAGGACACTCTTCGTGCTCCGAGCGCCTCCACGAAGCTGTCTACCGTTCCTTCCCCGCCATCGGCAGCAGGGATGGTCCGCACCGAACAGCCCGGAAAAACCTGTCCTATTGCCTGTCTTGCGATCTGGCAGATTTCGCGGCTGGACAGCGTGCCTTTAAAGGAATCGGAAACAATCACACATTTATCCATGGAACTCCCTCCCGTTGGCCTTCTGCCCCTCCCACGTCGGGGGCAGGTTCTTCACAAATCTTTCTTCCGCAAATATAATAGCATCTAGAGAAGCTGTCCTAAAAGGGTCGAAAGAGGGGAAACGCATGGAGACCTGCCGGTTGACTTTTGCCGCAAACAGCGGCTTTGCCGTGGAATTCGGGAGCCTTCGCTTCCTGGTTGACGCCTTCCCCGCTGCGGAGGTCCCCGGCTTCTCCCACCTCACGCCGGCACGCTGGAAGTCACTGCAGACCCATCCTGCTTTTCGAAATCCGGATTTCATTTTGAATTCCCACAATCATGTGGATCATTATGATCCGGAACGGACCGCGCAGGCAAGGCATCTCTGGCCGAAAAGCCGCCTACTTTCCCCGGATCCGGAGATTTTTCCTGATCTCCTTCTCAGCGGCCGGAGCGGCCGGTTTCAGGCCCGGGATGTTTCTGTACGCTTCTTTCAGCTCCCGCATGACGGAAAGTCGTTCGCGGACACGCGAAACTATGGATTTCTGCTCGAAAAAAACAGCCGCCGGATGCTCTTTACCGGCGACTGTGCCATTGCTTCTCCGGACCTTGCCCAGTTTCTCGAAGGCCGGCACGTTCATCTGGCCGTTCTCAATTTTCCCTGGCTGACGCTCCGATCCGGACGGGAGTTTACAGATCGCTTCCTGCAGCCGGAGCATATTGCTCTCTGCCACCTTCCCTTCCCGGAGGACGATACGTTCCATTATCTGGAAGCTTCCCGCAGAGACGCCGCCCGCTATGGGCAGGGAAAGGATATCCGCCTTTTCTCTTCCTTTCTTCAGACCGAGTCCTTTCTCCTCTAAGCCGATGCGAAAATCCGCGCGCAGCTATGCGGCACTGGAATTCTCCTGTGCGTTTTCCCGCTTTCTCTCGCGTACCGTCAGGAAGTAGAAGGGGATGGATACAAGCTGCGCGGCAACGGAGACACCAATCAGCCAGGTAATGCTCTGATCGTAGAGATTTCCCAGAAGCCAGCTCCCCAGAAACCAGAAGATGCCGAAGGAAAATTCAAAGATTCCATATCCGGTTGCACGGCTGTTTTTCGGTACCATGCCGGAAATTGCCGCCTTCATGATGGACTCCTGTGCCCCCATGCCAACCCCCCAGAGGGCGATCCCGATATACAGTGCCGTGAGGGAGTGTCCGCCAAATACCAGGATGGCAAAAGGCGCGCTGACCAGCGTAGAGAAAACCAGTGCCTTTACCCCGATGCGGTCAAAGAGAGCTCCGAAAAGCATCGCTGCAACGGCATCCACCAGCATGGCGCCCGCATAGAGAAGCGGCAGCGTGTTTTCCTGTATTAGGGCGGTGGCGGAATACATGCCGGAAGAGAGCGTCGTATAGGTCCGGGAAATATGCATGACGACCAGAGAATAGTCCAGAAACCCGAAGGCAAAAAGACTGATGCCGGTAATGTAAAAAACAAAACTTTTCTTTATCTTGAAAGGGATGTACTCTTTGGGCTCCGGCTCAAATTTTTCCGGATTCGGAAATTTTCTTTTTGTTACAGCCAGCAGCAAAAGCGTCAGCACCCCCGGCACGGCAAGCACCGCAAAGCAGGTGGAATAAATCTGATACGTGGTGCCGTCGGTTTTCAGCAGCATCACGACGTACAGAAGGACCGGCCCCAGAAACGCGCCGATCTGATCCAGCATTTCCTGTATGCCGAAGCTTTTCCCCGCGCCTTCCTGTGACGCCGCAAAGGACATGACCGTATCCTTCGCCGGTTTTTTTATTGCCTTGCCCATTTTCTGGATTACCAGAAGCACGCAGGCGGCGATCCATCCGTGCTCTCCCACTAACGCCAGCGCCGGAACCGCCAGGACATCCAGCACGTAGCCGGCAATGACCATCGGCCAATATTTCTTCGTCCGATCGGTCATGCGTCCGAAAACATACCGCATTGAATAGCCAACCAGCTCCCCGAGCCCTGAGACAAAGCCGATGGTTGCCGCCGAAGCGCCCAGCAGAGACAGGTACGCGCCCCGTATGCTGGTCGCTCCCTCATGCGTCATGTCGGAAAAGAGGCTGACGATTCCGAAAAGCAGAATGAACTGCATTGCAGCAGAGAGTTTCTTTTTCTTTCGGTTCTCTTCCATCTGGTCCCGCCTTCTTTCTGCCCGGTCTGCTTTTCGGCTGGGTCTGCGTCATGCAGGGGATGCACACAGGCTAATTCGGTCTGCGGAGGCCCCTGCTTATTTCCATTCTATTGCCATTCTATACAAAGCAGAGAAAAATCGTTCCGTCAGTTTCCGTTTTCCGTCGGAGAGTTCCTGTTGGATGCTTCCGATGGGTTGCGGATCGTCACGCCGCTTTCGCTGATTTCAAGCCGGCCTTCACAGAAAAGCCGGACGGTCTCTGGAAGGATCTTCCATTCCACTTCCTCCATCATTCTGCTGCGCAGCGACTCGGGCGTCTCTCCCGGAAGGAGCTCCGCCGTCCGCTGCAGAATAATCGGGCCCCGGCTCCCGTCCGGCGCCACAAAATAGGTCGTTGCGCCGATTTTTTCCGGCTTTTCCTCCAGCATTAGCGAAAAGAGATTGTCCCCGGCATTTTCATAGGCCGGAAGCAGGCTGGGGTAAATTCCTATTATCCGGTTCCGAAACCGATAGGCTGCTTCTCCGAGCGGTTCATGATAGTCCGTCAGAAGCACTACGTCCGCGTCCATATCCTTCAGCTTGTTGGCTATCGCCTGACAGTAGCTCGCCTGCGTCGGAAAATCTCTGGGATCCACCACATAGGTTGGGATGTGCGCCGTGCCGGCACGCGTAATTGCGTAGGAGGCCGGATCCGAAGTAATGACGGCTTCCAGTTTGAAGTTTGGAATCTCCTGAAAATACTGTGCATCCAGCAGACACTGCAGCAGTGTCCCGTCGCTGGACGTCAATGCCACGCCCCGAATACTCATGCGGTCCCCTTTCTTCTCTCTTCTATACAATGCTTCCGCTGCTCGTTTTGTTCGGAAAATCCGCTGCCGTAAGTGCGATTCGCAGCAGATCCGAATTTCCTTTCTGCCTCTGAACCAGCTTCTCCCGTGCCGCGTCCAGCGCTCTCTTCCTCCCTGCTGCATAATCCAGCGCTTCCGCCATTGCATCTGCGGAAGGCTCTGCCACCGTTGGAACCGCACCTCCGGCATCCGCCGCAAAGGCGGCAAGCTTCGGATCCGTTCCCAGTGCCGCACAGGGAATAGAGCCGCTGACGGAAAAGAGCAGTCCGTGCAGCCGGAAAGACACGGTTTCCGAAAGATCTGCAAAAATATTCCGAAACGTATCGCCGGACGGCGGTATTATTATTACGGTATGGGGTATATCCTGAATCCGTTTTTCGATGCGAGCCGCCGCACCGGCATCTTCACGGCGCTGAAGGCAAAGGAGAACCGGCTGCGTTCCCCGCTCCCGATAGCGCTTTCGTGCGAGATCGGCCAGGGCTGATTCCCAGGCGGGGGTCATCCGATTTCCGCAGGGGACAATACCCAGCGTGTTTCCCTGTACAGCGCCGCAACGGCTTTCCGCGGGCGGAGCCGCAAGAGCAAACGTCAGATCCGAGGAAAGCAAAAACCGCTCGGGACACAAACCGTTCTCCAGCGCCTGCCTGAGGCTATCCGGATCCCGGATCGAACCGCCCGCGGCGCATCGGCGCAGCGTACGGAAAGCCTGCCGCTTGGCCAGCCGGTTTTGAAACGGGCCGAAGCCGCAGCCGATAAGCCAGGTCTGTTTCCCCATCCGATGCGCCTGCTCCAGAAAGGAAAGATAATACAGAAGACTTCGGGTACTGGTCTGGTTCTGCAGAAGGTTTCCCCCTCCCTGCAGCACGACATCCGCTTTTCGCATTGCCCGAAGAACGCCGGGAATGAAAAAGGAGTGCACAGCGGTAACGTCTGCTCTCCGTTCTGTTTCGCGACAGTTTTTGGAAAGCACGGTTACTTCTGCCGGCACCCCGGTTTTTCTTATTTCCTGTAAGAGCGCATCCAGAACGGCTTCGTCGCCGGCATTTCCCTGTCCGTAAGCGCCGCAGATCAGAATCTGCACCTGTCCGCTGTCCCTTCTCTGCTTTCTGCTTTCCCGTGCGTCTGCGTGCGGGGAAAGCTCTCTGGTTTTCACTTGTTATGGCTACAGGATTATTGTATAATGAGCCGTACGGGAACCTGTACCAGGTTCCTGTTCCGCTTGCAGGATTCAATCTCCTTTAAGACTGCGGAGCGAAATCATTATACCTTGCGACGATTGCAGGGTCAACAAACAGAGGTTACAATATGACAGAAATTTATCTAATTCGTCATGCGGAAGCCGAGGGCAATCTCTATCGGCTGTGGCAGGGCCGTACGGACGGGAAAATCACTCCGCAGGGCCGGTTGCAGATCGAAGCTCTGGCGAAGCGGTTTGCCTCTGTGCACCTGGATGCGGTTTATTCCAGTGATCTGCAGCGCGCAAAGGAAACCGCCAATGGCCTTCTGCGGGATCATCCGGTTCCCTATTTTGCCGATCCTCGTCTGCAGGAGTTTTATGTCGGTTCCTGGGAAAACCGTCCTTTCGGGAACACCGATTATGAGGAGCCGGAACTTGCCTATCTGTTCAATGCGGATCCCGCCCGCTGGCACGCAGAAGGTGCAGAGACCTTCCTGCACTGCCAGAACCGCATGGAGGCCGTCCTGCGGGAAATCTCCGAAAAAAACGAAGGCGGAACCGTTGCCGTTATTTCCCACGGCATGGCAATCCGGACTCTTCTTGCAAAGCTGCTTGGGATCCCCTCGGAAAATATCAGCAGGCTTCAGCATGGGGACAACACCTGCGTCGCCCGGATTCTATGGAAAGACGGAACCTTCACGGTTGATTACTACAATGATAACTCCCATCTCCCGACGCATCTCAGCACACTGGCAAAGCAGGACTGGTGGCGCACGGGAGCTCCGGACGCAGGGGATCTTCGCACCGCACCCCTTGATCCAAGAAAGGAGGGGGCTCTGTACACGCACTGCTACCAGCAGGCATGGGTATCCGCGCACGGAAATGACAGAGGCTTTGTTTCCGCGCCCTATCTGACCAGCGCAATTCAGCACGCCCGACGGAACCCGGGATGCGTTGTAAAATTCTACAGTTTGGACCGATTTGCCGGGCTTGTGGATCTGGATCCGCTGCGCGGACGCTGGGACGGCGCTGGCTGGGTTTCGCTTCTGTATCTGGAGCCGGATTTCCGCTACCAGGGGCTCGGATTCCAGCCGCTGGGCTACGCCGTAAATTTCTTCCGGGATATGGGCCGCAGCCGCCTGCGTCTGCATGCCGCCTCGGACAATCCTTCGGCTCTGTCCTTCTATGAGAAGGCGGAGTTTCGAACGATCCATGTGGAATCCGGAATCTATTCGGACTTATATCTTCTGGAAAAGGACCTGTAGCATGACGATTTGGGAAGAGCCGCTGCGCCTGATCCGGCCTGCACTGCCGGAGGGGCATCGCATTATCGTCACATCGGATATTCATGGGAACATTCCGTACTTTCGCGGACTGCTGGAAAAGCTGAAGTATACGGAAGAGGACATTCTCATCATTGACGGAGATTTTCTGGAACGCGGACCGGACAGTCTCGGACTTCTGCGGGAGATCATGGCGCTCAGCCGGAAAGGCACCGTCTACACTCTCTGCGGAAACTGCGACTCCTGGGCGGATATTCTTACAAATCAGGACCGTTTTGAAGACTCTTTCTACTGGGTCGGCCGCTATGTGCGAATGCGCCGATCCGGGCTTCTCTGGAATATGCTTCAGGAACAGAACATTGCCGTTACGGAGGATCTGGATATTCTGGATACCATTATCCGCATACAGGACGCCTACCGGGAAGAATGGGAGTTTCTCCGGAATCTGCCCGTTGCTTTGGATACGCCCGGCTATCTTTATGTCCATGGCGGCGTTCGGCCGGACATTCCTCTGGAGCAGCAGAATAACGGCTCCTGCATGAAATTTGATAATTTCCGGGCAAGAGGGTATCACTTCCCGAAATGGGTCGTTGTAGGCCATTGGCCGGTCATGCTCTACCGGAGCCGATGCATTGACGCCAGTCCTCTGGTAGATCTTCGGCAGAAAGTCATCAGCATCGACGGCGGGTGCGAACTGGAACGGACCGGACAGCTCAATGCAATGGTTCTTCCGGAATTTTACAGCGACGCATTTTCCTTTGAATCTTACGATCCCTTCCCGGAAAAAACGGCGCTGGATCCGCAGAAGCCGAATAAGGTTTCCTACTACATCCGCTGGGGCGACAATGCTGTGCAGGTTCTGAAAAACGAGGGGGAATTTTCCATGTGCCGCCACATTCGGACCGGTTATACCTGTGAGATTCCGACCTCCTATCTCCATGCGCAGGAAGACGGAAGCTACATTACGCGTGATTATTCCGACTACAGGCTGGACGTAGAGCCGGGGGATCGGCTTCGGATTGTGGACGAAACTTCCCGCGGCGTTATTGCAAAGAAAAACGGCCGCGTCGGCTGGTATATGGGGGCATTGCAGTCATGAGCAGCGACTTTCTAAATGGCTTCTGGATCTACTTGTTTCTCATCAACGTCGTTCTTTTTCTTCTCATGGGCGTGGATAAAATGCATGCGATCCAAAACCGGCGGCGCATTCCGGAATCGGTTCTGCTTCTGCTTGCGGCTTTGGGCGGCGCCATGGGCGGGACTCTCGGCATGATTTCCTTCCGCCATAAAACAAAGCACCGCAAATTTACAATTCTTTTTCCCTTATTTCTGGTCCTTTATGCAGCCCTGCTCATTTACCTTATCTCCAGGGTTTAGTCGGCTATTCTTTTTTCCTGGGAGGAAAATGGACAGTTTTTTGCGAAATTCATGAAAAAGCGGAGGGAAAGCCCTTGCATCTTTCTCACCGTTTTGATAGAATATTTGCGCATTTCACACGGGTATCGACGGTTTCCATGTGGCTACGGCTTGGCAGACCGGTCGAGATATCCGGAGGAAAAACAAAAACAGGAGGAACTTTTATGGCAATCGTAACAATGAAGCAGCTTCTGGAAGCCGGCGTACATTTCGGTCATCAGACCCGGCGCTGGAACCCGAAGATGGCAGAGTACATTTACTGCGAACGCAACGGCATCTACATCATTGACCTGCAGAAAACCGTCAAGAAGCTGGAAGAAGCCTACAACTTCGTTCGGGACCTTGCCGCCAACGGCGGAACGGTTCTCTTCGTAGGCACCAAAAAGCAGGCGGCAGACGCTATCCGCGAGGAAGCAAGCCGCGTCGGCATGTACTATGTCAATGCCCGCTGGCTGGGCGGCATGCTCACCAACTTTAAGACCATGCAGACCCGTATCGCCCGTCTTGCACAGCTGAAACAGATGCAGGAAGACGGTACCTTCGACCTGCTTCCGAAGAAGGAAGTTATGAAGCATATGGGCGAGATGGAAAAGCTTGAGAAATATCTCGGCGGCGTAAAAGATATGAAGAAGCTCCCGTCGGCGCTGTTTGTCGTCGATCCTCGCAAGGAGCACAACGCCATTGCCGAAGCACGAAAACTGCATATTCCCATCATAGCAATCGTAGATACAAACTGCGATCCTGATGAAGTCGATTACGTAATCCCCGCAAATGACGATGCGATCCGCGCCATCCGTCTGATTTCCGCTACCATCGCAAACGCGGTACAGGAAGGACGACAGGGAGCCGACGCAGAGGAGGAAGAGGCCGAAGCGGCGGAAGGAGAACCGAAGCCGGCAGAGGCCGGTGAAGAACCGGTCGAAGAATGAGCCTTCGATTACAGACAAATTCAGGGAGCAGGACCTGCTCCCTGTTTTACGGTCTGCCGTTCTTGATTGAAAACTTTTACATTTTTCTTAAATGAAGAAGGAGGAAATTATTATGGCATTTACCGCAGCCGATGTAAAGAAACTCCGCAAAATGACCGGTGTCGGCATGATGGACTGCAAAAAGGCGCTTGTCGCCACAGAAGGCGACATGGACAAGGCCGTTGAGTGGCTCCGAGAGAAAGGCCTTGCCGCTTCGCAGAAGAAAGCCGGACGCATTGCCGCCGAAGGCATGGCGTATGCTGAAGTGATTGATGGAATCGGCGTTGTTGTCGAAGTCAATTCCGAAACCGATTTCGTCGCGTCGAATGAAAAATTCATAGCTTTCACAAAGGGCGTCGCAAAAACGATTGCAAGAGAAAACCCGAGAGATCTGGACGATTTGCTCGCAAAGCCGTACGACGGAACGGATCTCACCGTTGCCCAGCAGCAGCAGGAGATGGTTCTGGTCATCGGCGAAAATATTAAAATCCGTCGCTTTGCCCGCTACAGCACCGGCGTCAACGTCGCTTATGTGCATATGGGCGGCCGGATCGGCGTCGTCGTCAACCTGGATGTATCAGATAACCTCAAGGACAGCCCGGAAGTTGCGGTTATCGGCAAGGATGTCGCCATGCAGGTCGCTGCCCTGAATGCGCCGTATCTGGATCCGTCTTCGGTTCCTGCCGATGTGATTGACCAGGAAAAGCAGATTCTGCTCGCTCAGATCAACGACAATCCGAAAGATGCCGCAAAGCCGGACAACATCAAGGAAAAAATGATCCTTGGCAAGATCAACAAGTTCTACAAGGAAGAGTGCCTGCTGGAGCAGCCGTTCGTCAAGGATGATTCCGTCAGTGTCGGCAAATACATTGCCAATGCTGCAAAGAACCTGGGCGGCGCCGTCACCGTAAAGGGATACACCCGTTATGAAAAGGGTGAGGGCATTGAAAAGAAACAGGAGAATTACGCAGAGGAAATCGCCTCTATGGTCAACCAGAAATAATCCGCATAGAATCGGAACTTTTGAAAAAGCAATGGCATGGATTCAATAATCCATGCCATTTTTGATGTCGTGCACACGGCCGGGAATATGCCGCTATGCATAGGCTGCTACAGATAACTCTTGCGGGGCATTTCGTCGTAATGCTTTTCCAGAAACGGATAGGCCATAGCCCCAAGTTTGCTGTCCAAATTAAAGAAGTAAATGGTAAAGGTCACGGCGAAAAATACCGCTGCCGCTCCCAGGGTGATGCCCAAAGCTTTTCTCATATCTTATTCCCTGCCGCCCTACCGGTCGGCAGGGTTTCCTCCTTTTCTCTCTTCCGAATCAGAATGCATCATTATCCGTCAGAATCTCAATACTTGGATCCAGCGGTTCTTCGCGCATGACCGTCCTCATGTAGTCATTGAACTGCTGCCGGATCGCCTGCCGGCTGTAAACACGGGGATCGCACAGGTCATGGCAAACCCAAACCAGGTGGACTCCTCTCTGCCTGGCCTGTTCTTCGAACTGGCCGTGCATGCCGTCCAGCGCCTTGCAGGACATATGCTCCCAGAGCATTACCATATCGGCGTTGAGGATATCGCAGAATTTCCAGAGCTCATCGACAAGAACCTTATAGCCGCCGTGCGTCCGGTTGCGCATGATCATATTTTCATTGAGCCATGCCATGTCGTAGTAAGCCTGCTCCCGGTTTTCCGGTGTGTCTTCTTCGGCAATCATTCGGGTATTCACCATGGACAGCATATCCGTCAGCGGAACCACGCCCCAGCAGTGGACCATCCAGTTGAGCATGTCAATGACATACTGCGGCTGCACACCCCAGATGATGCAGCGATGTCTGTACTCGGGTGCCATCATGGTCTTGTTCTTATAACCCCGCTCCGCCAATTCCAGAATTTTCTTGTCTACGGGCGGAAACAGCGGAGAGCGCCCACAGTTTCCCATGTAGTTTGTATCATTGTATAGAGAGAACGGGGCGCCGACAAACTGCGGGTATGCCGTGCTGTTGATCTCCAGCCAGGCAAGCCGTTTCCGGGTTGCGTCATTGACTCGCTGAGCGCATTCAAAATAATGGTCCCAATCCCACTTGTCCCCTGTGTGCTCCTCGACAAAGGCTATCGCTTTCTTAATGTCTTCCGCTGCATAATCCTGCACGTCATCCTCTCTGTGCCGCATAGGTGCCAGGAGCTGGAATGTGGGGATGCCGTACTCTCTTTCCAGGCGCTTTGCGATTACGCCATTGCCCATAAGCGATCCGTCGCAGGTCGTATTTACCTGCACGGCGCAGGAGCCCAGAACGCCGTAATCGTCATCAATGGATATTCCCGCCTCGGCTTCCGGCATCGGGCAGACGTCTCCGGGGATGCCGACGGACTGCGCAACATCCAGGTAATGCGTAACCGAGTTCTGATTCAGGAGGTTCGTAATAAACATAGTAGGAACTTCCCGAAGGATCGCCTTCGCGTTTTTAAATCCCATCATGAACGCCGTCATTGCGTTTTCGTCCGTAAGCACGCAGTGGCTGGAATACTCCGTATCGTTTCCCGTGCGGCGATCGCCGCGGAATACGTTGTCAATGGAACTTGCGACATCCTGCACTACGAAGTCCATCGCCGTGTGAACAATACGAAGCGGTTCATCCCGAAGGCCCATCGTAAACTTATCCAGCATATGCGGAACGAACAGGTAGTTTGCCATCCACCGATACCGGAAGAAGCCCTTGATGTTTCTTGGCTTTGCAATGAATTTAATAAGAATTACATAGATCCCAAGCCAGCGCCAGTAATCATAGAGCGTGTCCTTCAGGCCTCTCCACTCTCTGCGTTTCCTTACTTTACCTTCATCAAACAGAACTCCCAGCTGCTGGTCGCCCTTCCGCGCCGGATGCTCCGATACTACGTTTCCGTAAATGTTCATTTTGCCGCCTCCCTGCGCTGCAGCGCTTTAATCTCCACACTTTCCACAAACGCCTGCACACGGGTTCTCAGCTGGCCATTCGTGCTGCCGATATTGTAGGGCCGGTCGATGGAAAGTACGGGGTAGCCATAATCCTCGCGCAGCATCTGCGTACCGAGGGTGCGTTCGTACGCCCAGGGGTCGCAGAATTTGACCTGCTCATAGATAATGCCGTCCGCGTTGTATTCCTTGGCAAGGTCGGCCACGTCCTGTTTCCGGCCGTATACCTTCTCCATATTCATCATCCGCGGGCAGGCGCACCGCTGCATATAGGCTCGGCAGATCTGCGTCAGGGCATCCTCTCTGCTGTTCATCGGAATTTCATTCCTGCCGGGGAAGGAGCCGAAGCAGAACCGATCCGCGCATACGTAGGCGCCGGCTTCTTCTACCAGCCGGATAAAGCTGCTGTCATCAATATTGGATCCTACCAGCACGACCCGGATTCGATTCTTTGCACGGTCCGGCTCCCTTGTTTTCAGTTCCTCCAGCGTTTCCTTCAGTTTGTCCACAATAAGATATTTGGGGCAGGTGTAGGAAGCCGTGCAGAGAACATGAAATTCGTAGCTTGTAATTCTCGGATATTCCTCTTTGCGGAATTCTCCGATTTTCCGAATAAGGCGGCAG
Source organism: uncultured Eubacteriales bacterium (assembly GCA_900313925.1). Lineage (GTDB taxonomy): Bacteria > Bacillota > Clostridia > Oscillospirales > Oscillospiraceae > UBA2922. The sequence continues at coordinate 12,598 of OMTF01000060.1, forward strand.
ACCTCATTGTGGAGTCTGACAGCCTTCCGGATCGCCTTTTCCGATACATCAATGCCGTAGTTCTCATGCATCGGCTTCAGAATGTGGTTTTTGCACTGCAGAACATAAAGGTTCAGATTGTTTTCATCGTTTTTCAGAGGAATTTCCATGTAGGAATAGAAAAACTTTTCCTTCCCTTCGTCCATGGTGTGCAGAAGCTCCATGTTTTCCGCCGCGCGGTTGATCATCGTGCAGCCGTCCGGAGAAACCAGTCCGTCTACAAAATTGTAGCCGCCTTCAATCGCCCGCTCCAGAAGGGAGCGGCTGTTTTCGCACAGGAAATTCGTCATGTAATAGGATGCGATGTCCGTGGAATATGTCTGCGGCGCAGACAGACGCACAGTAAATGCCCCGTCGAGGTCCATTAAAGGCTCTGGCGTATTTTCACATATGGATGCGATACATACTTTGCCGGCCTTTTTCGCCTGTTCGACAAGGGCATTATCTGCCTGCAGTGCTAGATCTTCAAAATACTGCAGGTATTTCAGGTCCTTCATTGTATTATCTCCCCCCATTTCTTATGACAGTTCCCTCTGTCATATATGAATATTATATAATATGCTAACACTTTGTTCTAACTGTTTAATGTTTTTCTGCGTTTTGTATAAATTAAATCGTTATTTTTGTAACATTATTAAACATATATGCATTGTTTGTTTAAACGATTCTTTTTTGTTGCAAAAATAATGCATATTTTGAGGTTTTTCAGAAAATTTTGGGTCTAAAAAAGAACCTGCTTCCGCAGGTTCTGAATGCTTATTGAATTTTGGGCTTATTTGGCAGCGTTTTCAGTATTTTTCCAGAAACGTATGTTCCTCTCCTCCCGATTTATAGCCGGGGAAGGTATCGAGATGAACGGTATGCACGGCATGGAAAATGCTTTTTTCCACATCCGGGTTGTTTTTTTTCAGCTCCCGAATCAGTTCTTTCATTTCCCGGCGTTTGGAAACCATTCCCGGCGCTTCCGTCTGCGCCATCTGCTGTGTCAGTCTGCATCCGCACTGCATGAAATGCAGATCATTGTGGCCGGCCCAGGCAATAATATCCTCCTCCCGTACGCAGTAGATGGGGCGAATCAGTTCCATTCCCGGAAAATTCTGACTGTGGAGCTTGGGAAGCATTGCCTGCAGCTGCGCACCGTAAAAAAGTCCGAGAAGCGTCGTTTCGATGACATCATTATAGTGATGACCAAGCGCAATTTTATTGCAGCCGCGGTCTCGGGCGGCGCTGTAAAGATTTCCCCGGCGCATGCGGGCACAGAGGTAGCAGGGCGCATGATCCGTATGCTCCGCCGCTGCGAAGATCTCCGATTCGAAAATTTCGATGGGAAGATCCAGCCGCGCAGCATTCTCTTCTATCTGTTTTCTGTTCTCCTCCGTATAGCCCGGATCCATAACCAGATAGACCAGTTCAAACGGGATTTCCGTATAGCGCTGAAGCATCTGCAGCATCTTCGCCATCAGCATGGAATCCTTGCCGCCCGAGATGCAGGCGGCAATGCGATCCCCCGGCTGAATCAGCTCATAGCGATTTACGGAAGTAAGGAACGGATTCCATAGCTTCTTACGATATTTTTTCGTAATGCTCTGTTCAATTTTCTGGAAAGGCTCCAACTGTCTTGTCAATTCCCGTTTCCTTCTTTTCCGGATTCCGCCGCCACTTTTGCGGCCGCAATCTCTCTCTGCCGGCAGGTTTCCCGCCAGCTGGGAAGGTCTGCGAGCATAGCGGAGAAGTCCTTCATGATATTCGGGATGTCAATCTTCTGCGGGCAGATCCTCGCGCACTGTCCGCAGCCAATGCAGGCGCTGGGCTTTTTTCCCTCCGGCATCGCTTCAATCCGCATTGTCAGAACGACGCGGGGAGAGAAGCGGATGTCGTCGTAGCTTGCGATGAGATCCGGGATATCCAGATGTTTCGGGCATCCGGGGCAGCAGTAGCGGCATTTTGTGCAGGGCGTCCATTTGTGCAGCCCCTGCGCGATCTCCTCCAGAAGCTGTTTTTCTGTTTCCTTCAGCGGCTTATTTTCTGTAAAGGTTTCCACATTTTCCTTCATCTGTGCAAGGGTGGAGGCTCCGCTGAGAATGACTTTCGCGTTCTCCAGCCCCTGCAGCCACCGATAAGCCCAGCTGGCAGGGCTGTCACCGGGGCGCAGCGTGTTCATTTTCTGAACCGCGTCGGGGGAAAGGTTTGCCAGCCTTCCGCCTCGGCAGGATTCCATGACCCACACCGGAACGCCGCGCCGCGTCAGCATTTCGTACTTTTCCTTTGCCTGCTGCAGCGTCCAGTCAAGATAATTAAGCTGAATCTGACAGAACTCCAGTTCGTCTCCGTAGCGGTCCAGGAAATTTTCCAGAAGCTCGAGGCTTCCGTGGCTGGAAAATCCCAAATGGCGAATTCTGCCGGCCTTTTTCTGCTGCACAAAATAATCCAGTATTCCGAGGCTTTCATCGGTATAGATGCCGTAGCAGAATTCATTCACATTGTGCATTAAATAGAAATCAAAATAGTCTACACCGCATTTTTGCAGCTGCTCTTCAAAGATTTTCCGGGGATCATATTTTGGGTCTCCCTTTCGCAGGATCTGGTGCCCCGGGTATTTCGTCGCAAGAAAATAGCGGTCGCGGGGATAGCGGGAAAGGGCTTTTCCTATCACAATTTCCGACCGGTTTCCACAGTACGGATACGCGGTATCGTAGTAATTGACGCCATGGGACATCGCCCAGTCCGTCATTTCAAAAACCTGTTTCTCGTCAATCTCCCCGGAATCCGGCAGCATCGGCAGGCGCATGGTGCCGAACCCCATTCTCGAAATTTTCAGCCCTTTAAAATCCGAATAGAGCATTTTTTTCTCCTTCTCCTTCCTTCTGCGGAAGTTTTCCTCATTCCTTAAACCTCCTGTTCGGTCTCTCCCGTTTCCGCCGTACGCCGCCCCATGTGTGCAAAACCACGATTCCGCCGTTTCCTTGAACGGCTTGAACCGTGGCTGCATTTCTGAAACATCGGGGAATTGTCGTGTTCCCCTGAAAAACTTAACCTTCTGTGGGCAGCTGAATCGGGCAGACTGCTGCGCAGGTCCCGCACTCCACACATTTTTCCGGATCAATCGCAAATTTCCCGTCCGGGGTCTCGCTGATCGCCTCCGCCGGGCAGTTTCCCGCACAAGTTCCACAGCCAAGGCACTCATCGGCCTTAATTACGTATGCCATAATAGTTCCTCCTAAATATTAAGCTGACGAAAGGCTTTCCCTTTCCGTATATTATTATCACGATTTTCCTGTTCCGTCAATAAAAACGCGCATTTCCGGCAAGCGTTTCATTGCAATGGCTGTAGGTTTTCGCTATAATACGCTCGTATATTTGCTATTTTTTTCGCAAGTCTGAAAATTTGTGCGAATTCGGATAGCATGGGGGGGTCCCAGAAAGGAATCGGATCATGGCACACAGAAGCAATATCCTTAAGCTTGCCTCCAAAATTTCCATGGAGGGCATGACGTATACCGGAGTCACCTATACGGATCCGGAGTACCGCATCCTGGAGCCTATCATCGACGATGATATGTGCACCATCATGATGCATCTGAAGCTCAACACCAACCGCACCCCGGAGGAAATCGCGCGCAGAGCCGGCAGAAGCCTGGAATTTACGCAGGAGCAGCTGGATAAGCTGGTAAAAACCGGTGCGGTTCGCACCCGGGAAGTCGACGGGGTTCTCTGCTATTACTATCCCATCTGGGTTCCCGGCATTATGGAGGGAATACTCAGCAACCGCGAGCAGTGCGATATCTACCCGGAACTTGGCGCTGCCTTCGAAGAGTATACCCGCCGCCGGCTGGCGATTCTCGTCCCCAGCGCAGCTGTCGGCATGTCCTTTATGCGGATCATTCCCGTAGAGGCTGCCATTAAGAATAACACTCAAGCCGCAAATTATGACGAGCTGTCCACATTGATTGAAAATGCAAAGGCGATTTCGGTGGGGCCCTGCTCCTGCCGACGTTCCCGCCGGCTGATGGGTGAGGGCTGCGGCCATCTGGAAGAAGATATGTGCATGTATCTGAATGATAACGCCATCTGCTATTCCAAGTCAGGCGCACACCGCCTTATCACGAAGGAAGAGGCGTATGAAATTCTGAAAAGAGCCGAGGACAACGGACTGATGCATGAGCTGAACCAGTCGGAAGGCTTCGGCAACACCAGCGCCATCTGCAACTGCTGCGAATGCTCCTGCTTTGCCCTGCGGATTGCGACATACTTCAACACGCCGGACTCCATCCGCTCCAATTATGTCGCAACGATAGACAGCAGTCTCTGCACCGCCTGCGGACAGTGTGTTGAAAACTGTCAGTCGAACGCGCTTCAGCTTGGAAAGAAGCTCCGCTCGGTCCAGCCCCTTCCGGAACCCGCCCCGATGGCGAAGCCGGCAGACAGAATCTGGACCAGCAAGAATTACAATGTGGAATATCGCACAAACCGCAGGGATACGGCAGAAGGCGGGACTTCTCCCTGCAAGGCCATGTGCCCTGCACACGTCCCGGTACAGGCCGTGCTGAAGCTGGTTGAGGAAGGCCGGGACGGCGATGCGCTGCAGCTTTTGAAGAAATATATGCCGTTTCCGGAGCTTTGCGGAAGAATCTGCGACAGGCCCTGTGAAAAGGCGTGCACCCGAGGTCGTCTGGACAGTCCCCTGTCCATTCGCGAAGTCATTGCGGCACTCGCCATGCGCGACCTGGAGGAGACAACCCGAAGCATCCCGGTGATTACAAACCCGCAGGGTGTTGCGTATCCGGAAAAGATTGCCGTGATTGGTGCCGGTCCTGCCGGTTTGAGCTGTGCTTACTATCTTGCGACGATGGGATATTCCGTGACTGTCATTGACCGGGCCTCCGAAGCCGGCGGGATGGTTACGCAGTGCATTCCCCGCTTCCGCTATAACCACAAGGTCCTGGATGCGGAGATCCAGATCCTCAAGGATCTTGGCGTCACCTTCCGCTTCGGGGTTGAAGTCGGAGCAGATACGGACTTCCCCACGCTGCGCAAGGAAGGGTTTAAAGCATTCTTCCTCGGCATCGGCGCCGGTTTGGACAAACTTCCGAAGATTCCCGGCACCTACCTGAGCGGAGTCGTCGGCGCGCTGCGTTTTCTGCGCGCAGCCTGCGCGCCGGGCAAAAAGCCGGCCGTGGGAGAAAAGGTCACCGTTCTCGGAGGCGGGTATGCCGCAGTAGATGCCGCCCGCGCCGCCATACGGCTCGGAGCAAAGCAGGTCTCTGTCATCGCACCGGCCGTAAAGGCGGATAAATCGCAGGCGATCCGCGAAGGCGTCACCTTCCTTACCCCCTATAAATTTGTGAAGATCAACGGCGGCGAGGATCGCTCCGTGCTTTCCGTTACGGCGGAAAAACTCGGTTCCGGAGACGTCTTGGATGTTGCTGCGGATTCGGTGATCTGCGCGACCGGACAATCCATCGGTCTGCGGCAGATTGCGGAGAGCATTAAGCTGGATATTAAGAGCGACGGAACGCTGAGTACGGACAAAGTTACCTACCAGACTACCTGCAGCGATGTATTTGCTGCCGGCGATGTTATTGATTCCTCCGGCAACATCATCCGTGCCATTGCGGGCGGTCGGGAAGCTGCTCTCTCGATTCATCGGTATGTCCACAGAGGACAGGATCTGCGCATTGGACGAGACAACCGGGATTATAAAGCCTTTGACGTTAAAAACACCGTCTTTCCTGCCGAAGCGAAGTCCGCTCCCGCCCGCCAGGAACCGAAACCGCTGTCCCTTTCCCGTGCTCTGCGCGGCTTCAGCTATGCCGAACCGGAACTGACGGAAGCGCAAATGCGCTCCGAGTGCAGCCGGTGCCTCGGCTGCGGCGCCGTTCAGCTTAACAAATACATGTGCCTCGGCTGCGGCATCTGCACGACAAAATGCGCATTCGGCGCGATTTCGCTGAAGAAAGTGCATGACGAGCCCGGCACATCGTATTACCATACGCTGATGCGGGTCGCCGGAAATGCGGGAAAGCGTTTTACGAAGCTTGCTGTAAAATCCGTCGCCAAGGCAGTTGAAAACGTCAAAGCGGCAGGGAAGAAGTAAGGCAGGGCCGCTTCGTGCATGAAATCGGGATCGTGCGGGACGCGCTGCAAGTCGTCCGCGAAAATATGGAAGGCCGGGAAGACAGTCGGGTCGCAGAAATCGTAATGACTGTCGGCGAGCTGAGTCTTGTCATTCCAAAGTATCTGGAGGAAGTCTATCCCTATGTCGTGGAAGACGATCCTATGTTCAAGGATACCAAGCTGGTTATCGAGGTGGAACCGGGGCTTGCGGAATGCGAGGACTGCGATGAGGTCTACAATCTCATTGAAAACGAAGGCGTCTGTCCGCGCTGCGGAAGCAAGGCAAAAACAGTCTACACCGGCAAGGAATGTCTGATAAAGGAACTGCACATCGTGCCGCGTTCGGAAAATTCATAACGCCGCAAAACGAAAGCCTTCCCCGCAGGAACAGAATTTTGTTCCTGCGGTTCTTTTTTCTGCCGTGCCTTAATGCAGCCCCCAAGACCAAGAAAAAACCGCTTCCAAAAGGATGCGGTCAAAACTGGTGGGCGATACAAGACTCGAACTTGTGACCTCCCGCACGTCAAGCGGATGCGCTACCAGCTGCGCCAATCG
>OMTF01000053.1 GCA_900313925.1 uncultured Eubacteriales bacterium
AATCTTGCCAGTTGATCTCTGTCAAGAAAAAACTCCGCAACAACTTGACGCGGTCGAATATGGCTGGTTTCTTTTCTTGTTCACATTTGTATGATAAAATAACTCCGATTCGGCAGAGAACTGCAGAAGACGCGAAACTCTGCCATTGCATTTAAAAAGAGGTATTCTCATGGGACTCATGGCGAAATTGTTCGGAAGCTATTCCGATAAAGAACTGCGGCGCCTGCAGCCGCAGGTGGATAAAATACTTTCCCTGGAACAGCCCTACGGCGAGCTGAGCGATGCCGAGCTGCGGGCGAAGACCGATGAATTCAAGCAGAGGCTCTCCGACGGAGAAACCCTGGACGACATTCTGCCGGAGGCCTTCGCGGCGATTCGCGAAGCCGCTTGGCGTGTTGTCGGCATGAAGCCGTTTCCGGTGCAGCTGCAGGGAGGGATCGTCCTGCACCAGGGCCGTATTGCGGAGATGCGAACCGGCGAAGGCAAGACGCTTGTCGCCGTGCTGCCCGCATACCTGAACGCCCTGAACGGGAAAGGCGTGCATATCGTTACAGTAAACGACTATCTGGCTAAGCGCGATTCGGAATGGATGGGAAAGGTCTACCAGTTCATGGGGATCTCCGTCGGCCTGATTATCCACGAAAAAAACGCCGAAGAACGCAAGCAGGCATATGCGTGCGACGTAACGTATGGAACCAATAATGAAATGGGGTTCGACTATCTGCGGGACAATATGGCGGTTTCCCCGGAGCAGCTGGTGCAGAGAGGCCACGAGTTTGCCATCGTTGACGAGGTCGACTCCATTCTGATCGATGAAGCGCGCACGCCGCTGATTATTTCCGGACCGGGGACAGAATCCACGGCGCTGTACCGTCAGGTCGACAACTTCGTGTCGGGGCTTACCAAAGTCGTGTATACCTCTACGGACTCGAAGGAAGAGGAAGACGAAGACCTGGATGCGGACTATATTGTAGACGAAAAGCTTCGCACCGCCACGCTGACGGCACGCGGAATCGCAAAGGCGGAGAAGTATTTCGGCCTGGAAAACCTCGCGGATATCGATAATGCAACGCTGAACCATCATATTAATCAGGCACTGCGCGCCCATGGCATTATGCGGCGCGACATTGACTATATTGTCAAAGACGGTGAAGTTCTGATTGTCGACGAATTCACCGGCCGCATCATGCTGGGCCGGCGCTATTCGGAGGGGCTGCATCAGGCGATCGAGGCGAAGGAGCACGTGCAGGTGCAGAAGGAAAGTCAGACGCTTGCGACGATTACCTTCCAGAATTATTTCCGGCTCTATGAAAAGCTTTCCGGCATGACCGGAACGGCGCAGACCGAAGCGTTGGAATTCGGGGATATTTATAAACTGGATGTTATTGAAATTCCGACAAACAAGCCGATGATCCGGGAGGATCATCCGGACTGCATCTATAAAAATGACAGCGGGAAAATCCGGGCGATCATCAACCAGATCCAGGAGTGCCATGCCAAAGGGCAGCCGGTACTGGTGGGTACGGTTTCCATCGAAAAGAGCGAACGGCTTTCCTCCCTGCTGAAAAAGCAGGGCATCGCCCATAATGTCCTGAATGCGAAGCAGCATGAGCGCGAAGCGGAAATTGTGGCGCAGGCCGGTAAGCTGGGAGCGGTTACCATTGCGACCAATATGGCCGGGCGCGGCACCGACATTATGCTGGGCGGCAATCCGGACTATCTGGCAAGACTGGATCTCAAGAAAAAGGGCTACAGCGATGAAGTCATTGCCGAAGCGACCGGATACGCGGACACGGACAACGAGGATGTGCTGGAAGCCCGGAGGCTCTACCAGGAGCGGCAGGCGCAGTATAAGGTAACGACCAGCGCGGAAGCGGAGAAAGTCCGGCAGGCCGGCGGCCTGTTTATCCTTGGGACCGAACGTCACGATGCCCGGCGCATCGATAACCAGCTGCGAGGCCGTGCCGGGCGGCAGGGAGACCCGGGGGAAAGCCGCTTCTTCCTTGCGACGACGGACGACGTCATGCGGCTGTTCAGTTCCGCGAATATTCAGGGACTGATGGAAAGAGCAAAGTTTGACGACGACACGCCCATCGAAAACAAGATGGTGACCAGTGCCCTGGATCAGGCGCAGAAAAATGTGGAAGGCCGCAACTATCAGGCACGGCGCAGCGTCCTGGAATTCGATGACGTCATGAACAAGCAGAGAAATATAATTTATACCGAGCGCCGCAAGGTTCTGGACGAGCAGGATATCAGCGGGGAGATTCAGAGCATGCTCGAAGAGTATGTGTCTTCCACCGTGTTTGCCGGACTGCCGGAAGGTTTTGCAAAATCCCAGCAGGAACTGGATGAGGCTCTGAGTCCGTTTGAACGAATCTTTCTGCCGCGCGGCACCGTACGGATAGAAAGCTTCGGGGAGGAGCCCTCCGCCGAGAAGATTTCAGAAGCCGTTACCGAGCTTGCCCGAAAAGCTTATGCGGAAAAAGAAAAGAAGCTGGGCTCCGAGATGATGCGGAAACTGGAGCGCTTTGTTCTTCTGCGGGTGGTAGACGAGTACTGGATGGAGCATATTGATGCCATGGACGACCTGCGGCAGGACGCCCACCTGCGTGCCTATGCGAACGAAAAGCCCATAGAAGCCTATACCCGGGACGGCTACCAGATGTTTGAGGAAATGATTGCGGGCATCCGCACCGAAACGGTACGCCGGATGCTCACTGTTCAGGTCCGGAGCGAAAAATCTCTGGAGCATAAGACCGTAAACCGGAAACTGACGGCTTCCAGCGGAGGAAGCGACGGCACCGTGAAGAAAGAGCCCGTGCGCAGGAAAAAGAAACCCGGCCCCAACGATCCCTGCCCCTGCGGCAAAATGAAGGCGGACGGGTCAAGGCGTCTGAAATACAAGGAATGCTGCGGCCGCTTCCAGCGGTGATACGGACGGGAGGAAAGATGAGCCGATTATTCCGAAAAAAAATCCTGCCGCTTCTGCTGGCGGCCCTGCTGTGCTTTACCGCAGGCTGCGGAGGAAACAGCGGCGGAGATGACGGTACGGATTCTGCCTCTTCCACGGCGGTTATCGCAACGCCGGTGCCTGGAGACGGCACGTTCGGTCTTTTCTACAACCCGAACAGTTCCATGAACCCCTATGACGTGACCGATGCCAATAATCTTCTGATCTGCGGATTCGTATATCAGAATTTCCTTACGGTGAATAACGATTTTCAGCTGGAACCGAACTGCGTTTCAGAGTGGTCTACAACGGACGGCAGGGTCTGGTCCCTGAAACCAAATACAGAAAAGGCCTTCCCCGACGGAAAAGCATTGGATGCAAACGATCTGGATTACTCCTTTCAGTGCGCCATCGGAAGCGGAAGATATGAAAGCCGGTTTGTCAGCCATGTAGATGCGACCTATGTTACGGAGGACGGACGGCTGGAAATCACGCTCAGTTTCGTGGACTATCTCTTCCCCTATCTGCTGGACATACCCGTTGTGGAAAACGGAACGTACAGCGCGGCGCATCCCTCCGGAACCGGACCGTTTCAATTCGCCTCCGACGGAAATTCCCTGGTGGCGAATCCGAAAAGCGAAGTCGCCGAAGACCTGCAGCTGAGCCAAATCCACTTTGAAACCTACAGCAGTACGGACGAACTGAATGAAAAGTTCGAATCCGGGACCGTGGATATGATCCTCAATGATCCAACCGTTGCGTCTACGCTGGGCCTGAGCAACAGCAATGAGCTGCGGGAATACAACACGACAAACCTGCATTACATAGGATTCAACCTTCTGGAGGATGTGTTCTCCGACTATCGGCTGCAGCAGGCGTTTGAAAATGCTGTGGACCGAGACTATATGGCGGATACCATTATGGAAGGCAACGCCATGGCGGCCTATACCCCGATTCACCCTGCAAGCCCGCTCAACAATAAAACACTGGAATCCCAGCTTGCCTACAACCTGACTACGTTCAAAAGCGAGCTGGATGCCATGGGTGCGAAGGACACCGACGGAGACGGGGTTCTGGAATATCAGTCTGTACCGCTGTCCTTTACGCTTCTTGTCTGCAAGGATTCATCAGAAAAGCTGCGCTTTGCGGATAAATTTGCCTCGGACATGAAAAACTACGGGGTGGAAATCAAGGTCAACGCGCTGGAGTGGAGCGCGTATCGCGAGGCGCTTTTCGCGGGGCATTTTGATATGTACTATGCCGAGATTCGGATTCCGGCTGATTTTGATCTGTCCTGCATTCTGGCCGGCGACGGAGCGGGTGCTTTCAATCAGAAATATGACGCGCAGAATTCGGCAAATCTCAGCGCATTTCTGGCGGCGCCGGACGACACCCGCCAGGCGGCGTGCAACACGATGTGCCAGCATATCATCGATACCGGGTGCATCATTCCCGTCTGCTTTGAAAAGCATCAGATCATTTTCCGCTACGGAACCGTAAAGAACATGTCCCTGCAGGTCAATGGGCCTTCCGTAAATATCAGCCAGTGGGAACTGCACCTGTAGAATGAAGAGGAAAAAACGGCGGCGGAGCCGCAGCAGAGGATGTAGAGTAAACGGAGGAGGAAGAAATCATGACGGACAGAGAATTAATGGACCGGGCGAAGGAAGCGTGGAAATTTGCCTATATCCCCTATTCCCACTTCGGCGTCGGCGCGGCGCTGGAGTGCGATGACGGCACGGTGTACACAGGGTGCAATGTGGAAAACGCCGCGCTGGGCTGCACGATCTGCGCGGAACGGACGGCCTGCGTCAAAGCAGTCAGCGAGGGCCACCGGCGGTTTGTGCGCATCGCCATTTACGGCGAGGGGGAGACCTACTGCATGCCGTGCGGCCAGTGCCGGCAGTTTCTTGCTGAATTTTCGCCGGAAATGGAAGTTCTCTGCGCCAAGGCGGGGGGACGGTATGTAAGCTACAAGCTTCGGGAACTTCTTCCGCATACGTTCCGCCTGTAACTGCTGCCATGGAACTGGAGCAGATTCAAATATTTGCAGCGGTTGCAAAGCATTTCAGCTTTTCGGCGGCGGCGGCAGAACTGTTTATCAGTCACTCCACGACATCCCGAACCGTGAGCGCCCTGGAACAGGAACTGGGCGTGCGGCTGCTGGAGCGCAGCGGCAACCGGATTTTCGGTCTTACGGAAGCGGGACGCGTTCTGCTGCACGACGGAAGCCTTCTCCTTGCCGAATGCGATGCGCTGAAGAGGAAGATCCGCGACATCGGAGGGACGCGGGAATAAACCCGTGGAGCGCTTCCCGCGGAATCAGCAAACCATACAAAAACGACCATTAAATTTCTACGTTTGATACAAAACTCCCCCTTGACATCAAAGGGGAGTTTTGGTATTCTTTTAGAGCGCCTGCAAAAGGGCGTATCATGCGATGAAGCGGGAGATTGCTCGAAAGAGGTAACTTCCGTGGAGTATGTCCGGTATTGCTCCGCTGAGCAATACGCAATCGGGCGGCTGAGGTTTTCTGCGCATGGCGTATATCGTCTGGGCGGATGGGAACCGGCTCCTGGGCCGGTTTGTTTTTCGGACAGGGTCTGATACGCACGGTAGAGTGTACAGAAAATTTCATCCGTACGGAACCGCAGTCCCAATGCTGCAAATTACGTACGAACAGGAGGAAAACCACATGGCAACCGTGAATTCAAAAAACGGGAAGAAAATTATCCGCATCCGTCTTAAATCCTATGACCATCAGCTGCTGGACAAGGCAGCCCAGAGCATAGTAGAGACGGCCAAGCGCACGGACGCTCAGGTATCTGGACCGATTCCCCTTCCCACGGAGAAGGAAGTCGTCACCATCTTGCGGGCTGTACATAAATATAAGGACAGCCGGGAACAGTTTGAGCGCCGGACGCATAAGCGCCTCATCGATATTCTGAACCCAACACAGAAGACCCTTGACGCGCTCAATACGCTGGATCTGCCTGCGGGTGTTGAAATCGAAATCGTTCTCTGAGAACGCGGCACCGCACTCCGGGGGAGTGCAGCAGGAAGCTGCCGGAGCGGCAGCGCGACAGCTAGGAAATAACCCAAGTCCCGCACATCGAATGCGGGCGGGTTAAGTTGCCAGCCTCTGGGCGGGACCTATGCGAGGCAACCAATAACCGAAGGAGGAACATATATGAAGAATGCCATTATTGGCAAAAAGGTCGGCATGACGCAGATCTTTGACGAAAACGGCAAGGTAGTGCCGGTCACCGTCATAGAAGCCGGTCCTTGCGTTGTCGTACAGAAGATGACCGAGGAGAAGGAAGGCTACAAGGCGGTCCAGCTGGGCTTCGAGGAAGTTCCCGAAAGAAAGCTCAGCAAACCCGAGCAGGGCCATTTGAAAAAAGCGGGCGTCGGCATGATGAAGAATCTGAAGGAGTTTCATCTGGATGATGCGGACAAGATGAATGTCGGCGACGTCATCAAAGCGGACGTCTTCAAGGCAGGAGACAAGGTCGATATTACCGGAACGAGCAAAGGCCACGGCTATCAGGGCGTTGTAAAGCGCTGGAATGCGCAGCGTACCCCGACATCCCACGGCGGCGGTCCTGTGCACCGGCACCTCGGCTCCATGGGCTCCAGCGCGGATCCCAGCCGGGTTTTCCCGGGCCACATCGGCGCAGGCCAGATGGGCGTAGATCAGGTTACGGTACAGAATCTGGACGTCGTTCAGGTTGACCCGGAACTGAACCTGCTGGTTGTCCGGGGCGCGGTTCCCGGACCCAAGGGCGGCATTGTCTACGTACGCAGCACAGTCAAGATGCAGAAGGTCAAACAGGCCGGCGGAGCCGTCAGCGTCAACCCGCAGAAGGAATCCGGTCGAACCAACCCGCAGAAAGCTTCTGCCCGTACCAACCCGCAGAAGGCCTCTGCGCGTAACAGATAAGGGGGTTCGTCGAATATGCCAAAAGCGAATGTATATAATATGGAAGGCGGAAAGGTCGGAGAAATCGAACTATCCGAGACCGTCTTCGGCATCGAGCCGAATAAAAATGCACTTCATGATTCCGTTAAGAATCATCTGGCGAATCGCCGCCAGGGCACGCAGAGCGCGCTGACCAAAGGCGAGGTAAGCTACACCACCCGCAAGCCCTGGAGACAGAAGGGCACAGGCCGCGCCCGTGCCGGCTATGCCGGGTCGCCCGTGTGGACTCACGGCGGCGTCGCCTTCGCTCCCAAGCCGAGAGACTACAGCTACACGCTCAATAAAAAGGTTCGGCGCCTGGCAATGAAGTCCGCTCTTTCCGCAAAAGCGCAGGAAGAGGAAATTCTGGTTATCGACGGGCTGAAGATGGAGGAAATCCGTACCAAGACCATGCAGAACCTTCTGGATGCGCTGGAAGTCAAGGGCAAGGCGCTTCTTATTACGGAAGCCGTGGAAAACAATGTGGTGAAGTCGGCACGGAACATTCCGGGCGTGTCCACCACAACGGCAACCATCCTGAGCCCCTACCAGATTCTTACTTCCGGAAAGCTCATCGTGGATAAGAATGCCCTGAAGAAGATTGAGGAGGTGTTTGCATAATGGCAAGAACAGCCTATGACATCGTGATCCGCCCAATCATCACGGAGCAGTCCATGGAAGACCTGGACATCAAGAAATACGCGTTTGAAGTGGCAAAGGATGCCAATAAGATAGAAATCAAGAAAGCAATCGAGGAAATCTTCGACGTTACCGTCATCAAGGTAACTACAACGACAGTGCACGGCAAACGGAAACGGCAGGGCGCGTATCCGGAAGGCCGGACGGCTTCTTGGAAAAAGGCGGTTGTCAAACTCAGCGCAGATTCCAAGAGCATCGAGATCTTCGAAGGCATGGCTTAAGGGAGGATGAAAGATGTCTATTAAGATTTACAGACCGACCACTCCCGGCCGCAGACAGATGAGCGTCTCCGGCTTTGACGGAGTAGACAAGCATGCTGTCCCTGAGAAGAGTCTCACCCAGGTGCTGAAAAAGCACGCAGGAAGAAATTCTTCCGGCAGCATCACCGTTCGCCATAAGGGCGGCGGAAACCGGCAGAAATACCGTGTGATAGATTTTAAGCGCGACAAGCTGAATGTTCCCGGCACCGTGCAGCGCCTGGAGTATGATCCGAACCGCTCCGCATATATCGCTCTTGTAAAGTATGACGACGGAGAACTTCGCTACATTCTGGCCCCGGTGGGTCTGAATGCCGGAGACGTAGTCATGAGCTCGGAAACGGCGGATATCAAGCCGGGCAACTGCCTGCCGCTGAGCAACATTCCAGTCGGCACTGTTATCCACAATATCGAGCTTTACCCCGGCAAGGGCGCCCAGCTGTGCCGCGCCGCCGGAACCCAGGCCCAGCTGATGGCCAAAGAGGAAGGAATGGCTACCATCCGCCTCGCCTCCGGCGAATACCGCAAGGTGCGGCTGGACAGCAAGGCCTCCATTGGTCAGGTGGGCAATGTGGACTACGCGAATATCCATCTTGGAAAAGCCGGCAGAAAGCGCCATATGGGCATTCGCCCGACGGTCCGCGGTTCCGTTATGAACCCCAATGACCATCCCCATGGCGGCGGCGAAGGCAAGGCGCCTGTCGGACGTCCCGGCCCGGTAACCCCGTGGGGCAAACCGGCAATGGGCTATAAGACCCGGAAGAAAAAGAATCGCACGGACAAGTTTATTGTCAAGCGCCGCAATGAGAAGTAAGGAGGAATCAAAATGAGCAGAAGTGTAAAAAAAGGTCCTTACGCGGCTCCCGAGCTTTTAAAGCGCATTGATGAAATGAACAAGAGCGGCAAGAAGCAGGTCCTGAAGACCTGGAGCCGTTCCTCCACGATATACCCCTCCTTTGTAGGGCACACCATTGCCGTGCATGACGGACGGCGGCATGTTCCGGTGTACATCACAGAAGATATGGTCGGCCATAAGCTGGGTGAATTTGCCCCGACGCGGACGTTCCGCGGCCACTCCGGCGTCAAGACGGCGGATGCGGCTCCGGCAGCCCCCAGCGCTCCGGCACCGGCATCGAAGTAAGGAGGAGTAGAAAATGGACGAAGAAATCAAAACAGCCAGAGCGGAGGCCAAATATGTCCGTATCGCTCCCCGAAAAGTTCAGATTGTCTGCGACATGATTCGCGGCCAGAAGACGGATACCGCCATGGCGATGCTGCAGAATACGCCGAAGGCAGCCTGCGAAGTCATGGCAAAGCTCCTCAAAAGCGCCTGCGCCAATGCGGAAAACAATTTCGCACTGGATCCGGACAGCCTGTATGTTGCGGAAACCTACGCCGAAGCAGGTCCGATCCTGAAGCGCGGCAGACCGGTATCCAAAGGACGCATGCACCGCATCAATAAACGCACCAGCCACATCATCATCGTGGTTGCAGAGAAACAGTAAGGGAGGAGGCTGAAAGATGGGACAGAAAGTAAATCCCCATGGCCTGCGGGTAGGCGTTATCAATGACTGGAACTCCAGATGGTATGCCAGACCGGACAAGGTCGGGGACCTGATTGTAGAAGACAATAAGATTCGTAATTACCTTAAGAAAACCCTTTACTCGGCCGGCGTTCCCACAATTGAGATTGAGCGCGACAGTGCAAAGGTCCGCATTTACATTCATTGCTCCCGCCCCGGTGTCGTCATCGGAAAAGGCGGCGCGGAAATCGAGCGCCTTCGGGGAGAAGTCGAGAAGCTGATCGGCAAGCCGGTCGCTCTCTCCATCGTTGAAGTGCGCACGCCGGATACCAATGCTCAGCTGGTTGCGGAAAACATCGCACAGCAGCTGGAAAAGCGCATCGGATTCCGCCGTGCGATGAAAAACGCGATCGGCCGTGCCATGCGCATGGGTGCTCGCGGCATCAAGGTGAAATGCTCCGGCCGTCTCGGCGGCGCGGAAATCGCCCGCAATGAGCAGTATCATGAGGGAACGATCCCCCTGCAGACCCTGCGTGCGGACATTGATTACGGTTTCGCGGAAGCTGCGACGACATACGGACGCATCGGCGTAAAGGTATGGATCTATAAAGGCGAAGTCCTGAACCAGACGCTGCGCAGCACGCCTCGGACCATGGATCTGAGCAAGCCGCAGGACAGACGCCGCAGAGATCGGCGCGGCGGTCCTGGTGGAAATCGAAGCGGCTACCGCGGCAGTGACCGCGGCGGCTATCGCAGCGGCGATCGGAATGACCGCGGCGGCGAGCGGAATGATCGCGGCGGCTACCGCAGCGATCGCGGCGGACGTCAGGGCGCTCCGAGCGGACAGAGCGGATACAGCCGTCCTCAGGGCGGATACAGCCGCAGACCCCGTCCGCAGCAGGATCGTCCCGCAGCCGCAGAACCTTCCGCTCCTAAGGAAGGGGGAAATGAATAATGTTAATGCCGAAAAGAGTTAAATACCGCAGAGTCCAGCGCGGCCGCATGAAGGGCAAAGCAACCCGCGGCAACACGGTGACGTACGGTGATTTTGGCCTGCAGGCCCTGGAACCGGGCTGGATTACCTCCAACCAAATCGAAGCGGCGCGTGTCGCTATGACCCGCTACACCCGTCGCGGCGGACAGGTCTGGATTAAGATTTTCCCGGATAAGCCGGTTACGGCGAAGCCCGCAGAAACCCGTATGGGTTCCGGCAAAGGCTCCCCGGAATACTGGGTTGCCGTTGTCAAGCCGGGACGCGTTATGTTCGAAATTGCCGGTGTCGGTGAAGACGCCGCCAAAGAGGCTCTGAGGCGCGCCAGCTACAAGCTCCCCATCAAGACCAAGCTGGTCAAGAAGGGCGAAGAAACCGAGAAGGCGGGTGAATGACATGAAGGCAAACGAAATACGTTCCCTGTCTGTAGAGGAACTGAATACGAAGCTCGGCGAGCTGAAAAAGGATCTCTTCATGCTTCGTATGCAGCATGCGACGAACCATCTGGACAACCCGACACAGATTTCCGCTGTGCGGCGTGACATTGCAAGAGTCAAGACTGTCATCCGCGAAAAAGAGCTGGAACAGTGAGGAGGTAAGTGAGAATGGATATGAACAGAACATCTTCCCGCAAAACCCGTGTCGGAAAAGTCGTTTCGGATAAAATGGACAAAACCGTTGTGGTCACGGTTTCGGACCGCACGGCACATGCGGAGTATAAGAAAATCATTGGACGCACCTACCGCCTGAAAGCCCACGATGAGAACAACGAGTGCCGTGTAGGCGACACTGTCCGCGTCATGGAAACCCGTCCCCTTTCCAAGGACAAGAGATGGCGCGTGGTGGAAATCGTAGAGAAAGCTAAGTAAGGAGGCGGCATAATGATACAGGAAGAAACCTATCTCAAGGTCGCTGACAATACCGGTGCGAAAGAAATAAAATGCATTCGCGTACTGGGTGGTTCCAAGCGGAAATACGCCGGAATCGGCGATGTGGTCGTGGCTTCCGTCCGCAAGGCGGCGCCGGGCGGCCAGGTGAAAAAGGGCGATGTTGTCAAAGCGGTTGTTGTCCGCACGGTACGACCCGTCCGCCGCGCTGACGGCACCTATGTCCGCTTTGATGAGAACGCGGCTGTTCTGCTGGGAGACGACAAGAATCCCCGCGGCACCCGCATTTTCGGGCCCGTCGCCCGTGAGCTCCGTGACAAGGAATATATGAAGATCCTGTCTCTGGCGCCCGAAGTGATTTGATGGAGGGGACGAAAATGGATATAAAGAAAGACGACAAGGTTATGGTCCTGTCGGGCAAAGATAAGGGTGCAGTCGGGAAAGTGCTTCATGTGGTTCCCAAAAACGACAAGGTTGTTGTTGAAGGCGTGAATATGCACTCCAAGCATCAGAAAGCCAGAAAGCAGGGCGAAGAAAGCGGCATTGTCCGCGTCGAAACCCCGCTCCATGCCTGCAAAGTGCAGCTGGTCTGCCCCAAATGCGGCAAGCCGACCCGCATCGGCCACGAGGTCAACGGAAAGAATAAGATCCGCATCTGCCGCAAGTGCGGTGCGGAAATCTGAGAAAGGAGCGTGAAAATACATGCCTGAAATTCCCGAAATGAAGGAAAAGTATCTGAAGGAAGTAGCTCCCGCTCTGATGGAGAGGTTCCAGTATAAATCTCCCATGCAGATTCCGCGGATCGAAAAGATCGTTGTCAGCGTCGGCTGCGGGGACTGCAAGGACAATGCAAAGGCTCTTGACGCGGTCATTAAGGACATCTCCGCGATTACAGGACAGCATGCCGTTCCGACGGTCGCGAAAAAATCCGTCGCAAACTTCAAGGTTCGCGAAGGCCAGAATGTCGGCGTGAAAGTGACGCTGCGCCAGAACCGGATGTGGGATTTCCTGGACAGGCTGTTCAATGTAGCACTGCCCCGCGTCCGCGACTTCCGCGGCATTTCCTCGGAAGCGTTTGACGGCCGCGGAAACTACAGCCTCGGCCTGCGGGAGCAGATCATTTTCCCGGAAATCGAGTACGACAAAATTGAGAAGCTCCGCGGCATGAACATTGCAATTACCACAACCGCGAAAACCGACGAGGAAGCCCGTGAACTGCTGCGGCTGATGGGCGCACCTTTCAGAAGCTGAAGGAGTATGCTGTATGGCAAAGACATCAATGAAAATTAAACAGCAGCGTCCTGCCAAGTATTCCACTCGCAGGTACAACCGCTGCAAGATCTGCGGCCGCCCCCATGCGTATCTGCGCAACTACGGCGTATGCCGCATCTGCTTCCGCAATCTTGCCTATAAGGGCGAGATTCCCGGCGTGCGCAAGGCAAGCTGGTAAATAACGGCCCGATCCCCCGTGAGGGGCTGGGATAAACCTTTTCCGGCTTCCCGCGAAACCGGAAGGATAGCGAAAGGCCGTGACCAATCATGCATTGGCGCGGAACCTCGCTGCCTGAACCGCCCTGTGCGGTAACTTCGAATGAGGAGGAACATTCCATGCAAATCACAGACCCTATTGCAGATATGCTGACGCGCATCCGCAACGCCGGAATCGCAAAGCATGACACAGTAGACGTACCGGCTTCGAAGATGAAGAAGTCCATCGCCGAAATTCTGAAGGCGGAGGGCTACATCAAGAACTATCAGATCATCGAAGACGGAACCCAGGGCACCATCCGTATATCGCTGAAGTACCTTCCCGGCAAGCAGAAGGCCATTCAGGGCCTGCGCCGTGTTTCCAAGCCGGGTCTGCGGGTGTATGCCGGCGCCGATGAGCTTCCGAAGGTTCTTCGGGGTCTCGGCATTGCCATCATTTCTACATCCAAGGGCGTCATGACCGACAAGCAGGCTCGCAAAGAGCATGTCGGCGGCGAGGTCCTGGCATTTATCTGGTAAGGGAGGAACAGAACATGTCTAGAATCGGAAGAGCTCCCGTAACCATACCGGAAGGCGTAACCGTAACGGTGGACGATCACAACACCGTCACCGTCAAAGGGCCCAAGGGCAGCATCAGCCAGACCTTACACCCGTCCATGAAGATCAGCCAGAAGGATGGTGTTCTGCAGGTAGAGCGGCCGGACGATGAGAAGGAAACGCGCTCGCTGCACGGCCTGACCCGCGCTCTGATTCACAATATGGTTATCGGAGTTACGGAAGGATTTTCCAAACAGCTGGAAATCAACGGCGTTGGCTACCGTGCCTCCAAGGAAGGCAAGAATCTTGTCATGAACCTGGGCTTTTCGCATCAGGTCGTGGTACCGGAAACCGAGGACATTCAAATTGAAGTCCCGGACGCAAACCACATTGTTATCAAGGGCATTGACAAACAGAAGGTCGGCCAGTTCGCCGCGGAAGTCCGTAAGAAGAGACCGCCGGAACCCTACAAAGGCAAAGGCATCAAGTATGATTACGAACATATCCGGCGCAAAGTCGGCAAGACCGGCGCAAAGTAAGGGGAGGTGTGCCTAGATGATTAAAAGACCAGATACGAAAGGACAGCGTCTGAAACGCCATGCCAGAGTACGCGGCAAGATCTCCGGCACTGCTGAGAGACCCCGTCTGTGCGTATTCCGCAGTGAGAACCACATTTATGCCCAGATTATTGACGATGTCGCAGGAAAAACCCTGTGCTCGGCCTCCTCGGTAGAGAAGGATTTCGACGGCAAGGGCAGCAACGTTGAGGGAGCCAAAAAAGTCGGACAGGCCCTGGCAGTCCGTGCCAAGGAAAAAGGCATCGAAGACGTTGTGTTTGACCGCGGCGGCTATATTTATCACGGCCGTGTGCAGGCCCTGGCGGAAGCAGCCCGTGAGGGCGGCCTGAAATTCTGAGAGAGGAGACGAATCCATGGCATACAACAATGACAGAAGAAATCGTCGGGGACGGGACGAAGAGCAGTCCGAATTCACCGAAAAGGTTGTCTCTCTCAATCGTGTTTCCAAGACGGTAAAAGGCGGCCGCATCCAGAAATTCTCCGCGCTGTGCGTGGTAGGAGACGGAAAAGGCCGTGTGGGCTTCGGGCTTGGCAAAGCCGGTGAAGTTTCCGAGGCAATTCGCAAGGGACTGGAAGACGCAAAGAAGAATATTGTAACGATTACCCTTTACGGCAGCACCATTCCCCATGAAGTCATCGGCGAGTTCGGTGCGGGACGCGTTCTGCTGAAGCCGGCTCCCGCCGGTACCGGCGTGATTGCCGGCGGCGCTGTCCGTGCCGTTGTGGAAGCGGCGGGCATCCGTGACATTCGAACGAAATGCCTGCGCAGCAACAACCCCGCCAACGTCGTAGCCGCTACGATGGAAGGCCTCAAATCTCTGCGCGATGCCGCACAGGTCGGCGCCGTCAGAGGCAAGACTCCGGAAGAAGTCGTACGGTAAGGAGGTCTCGTCATGGCAGAAAAGAAGTTAAAGATAAAGCTTGTTAAGAGTCTCAATGGCAGGCTGGAAAGCCACATCGCCACTGCGTACTCTCTGGGCCTGCACAAGGTCGGAAATGAGACCGTGCAGCCGGACAATCCCCAGACCCGCGGAAAGATCGCCAAGATAGGCTATCTGCTGCAGGTCACAGAAGAATAAGGAGGGCTTGAGAATGTATATCAACGAACTTTCTCCTGCCGAAGGTTCCACCCACGTGGCCAAGCGCAAAGGCAGAGGCCACGCAACGGGAAACGGCAAGACGGCCGGCCGCGGCCATAAAGGTCAAAAGGCCAGAAGCGGCGGCGGAACCCGGATCGGATTTGAAGGTGGCCAGATGCCTCTTGCCCGCCGCATCCCGAAGAGAGGATTCCACAATATATTTGCAAAACCGCTGGAAGCTATCAACGTATCGGCTTTGGAACGGTTCGAGGATGGCACGGAAGTGGATGCGAAGGCCCTGCTGGAGGCCGGCGTTCTGTCCAAGTGCGAGTACGGCGTTAAGATTCTCGGACAGGGTGAAATCACCAAGAAGCTGACAGTTAAGGCAAATGCATTTTCTGCCTCCGCAAAGCAGAAGATCGAAGCTGCCGGCGGAAAGGCAGAGGTGGTCTGAGTGTTTAAGACATTACGTACTGCCTGGGGTATCGAAGAGCTGCGGCGCAAGATTCTCTTTACGCTGCTCATCATACTCCTCTACCGTTTGGGTAATGCAGTGCCTGTACCATATGTTGACACTTCCCTGCTGGCCGAGTATTTCGAGAGCCTGCAGAACACAGTACTGGGCCTTTACAACGTAATGTCCGGCGGTGCGTTTTCAGAAGCAACCATATTCGCTCTTTCCATTCAGCCCTACATTAACGCATCCATTATCATCCAGCTCCTTTGTGTTGCCATTCCTGCTCTGGAACGCCTGAGCAAGGACGGCGGAGAAGCCGGAAAGAGAAAAATTGAAGCCATCACCCGCTATACAACAGTCGGCATCGGCCTTCTCCAGGGCTTTGCCTACTACATGCTGATGAAGAACAACAACCTCATCGTCAGCGAAATGACCAGCAGCTTCTGGGCGGCACTGGTGATTATTCTCACCTTTACGTCCGGCTCCGCCATCATTATGTGGATGGGCGAGCAGATAACGCAGTTCGGCATCGGCAACGGCATTTCGATTATTCTGTTTGCCAGCATTGTTGCCCGCATCCCGAACTCCATTGTGACCAGCATTCAGAACATCACGGCAGGTTCCCTGCAATGGTACACGCTGGTTCTGATCATTCTGGGTGCACTTGCACTGGTCGTACTGATTGTCATCGTAAACGATGCGGAGCGGAGGATTCCGATTCAGTATTCCAAGCGCGTGGTCGGACGGAAGATTTATGGCGGTCAGGCAACGACGCTTCCCATGAAGGTCAATATGTCCGGTGTTCTGCCGATTATCTTCGCGCAGTCCATTGCGGCACTGCCTGCTACGATCTGCGCCTTTGTGCCCAAATGGCAGGACAGCTGGCTGATGGTGCACGTATTTGATACCACAACATGGCCTTATGCGATACTCTACTTCCTGCTGATTATTTTCTTCTCCTACTTCTACGCGGAGATTCAGTTCAACCCCGTGGAGGTGGCGAACAATCTGCGGAAGAACGGCGGCTATATCCCCGGATATCGTCCGGGCAAGCCGACAAGCGACTTCCTTGCGAGGGTGCTCAACAAGATAACGCTCTTCGGAGCCATCTACCTTGGCATCGTCGCCATTTGCCCGATTATTATTACGATGTACAGCAATGTGGCACAGGAAATCGGACTGAGCATCGGCGGTACGTCCATTATTATCGTAGTCGGCGTTGCCCTTGAAACGGTTCGCGCACTGGAAGCACAGCTGCTGATGCGCAACTACAAGGGATTCCTCAGCTGAGGGGGAGGAGGAGACAAATGAAGCTAATTCTTTTGGGAGCGCCGGGGGCCGGCAAAGGGACCCAGGCGGACATCCTGAGCAGGATGCTCTCCATCCCCACCATTTCCACAGGAAATATCCTGCGGGCTGCGGTAAAAAACGGAACGCCGGTGGGCTTGAAGGCGAAGGAATATATGGACCGCGGTGCGCTGGTCCCGGACGAAGTCATTATCGGGATTATTGCGGAGCGCCTGCAGCAGCCGGACTGTGCCGAAGGGTATATCCTGGATGGCGTGCCACGGACCATTCCGCAGGCGGAAGCCATGGCAGCGAACGGCATTGCCATTGACACGGCACTTTCGATAGAAATTGATGATGAAACGATCATTCAGCGGATGAGCGGCCGGAGAACCTGCCCCAACTGCGGGGCATCCTTCCACGTGGCTTCCAATCCGCCGAAGCAGGAAGGCATCTGCGATGCCTGCGGCAGTGAACTGGTTGTTCGTAAGGACGACGCACCGGAAACGGTGAAGGCACGTCTGGAAACGTACCACAGGGAAACGGAGCCGCTGAAGGCCTACTACGAAAAGCAGGGCAAGCTGAAAACCGTTGCCAATCAGCCAACCATTGAAGAAACGACAGCGGCGATAAGGAAGACGCTGGGGATCTGAAATGGGAGAAGTCATTATCATCAAATCGGAGGCGGAGATTGCTTGCCTGCGCAAAGCAGGACGCATCGCGTCGGAGGCAAGAACCATTGCCCGCGAGGCAATCCGAGCCGGAGAAACAACCTATGCCGTGGATCGGGAGGTTCGGCGCTTTATTGAAAGCAAAGGCGCACGGCCTACGTTCCTCGGATACGGCGGATTCCCCGCATCGGCCTGCATTTCCGTCAACGAAGAGATTATCCATGGAATTCCCGGCCCGAGAAAACTCCAGAACGGCGATATCGTGTCGGTGGATGTGGGAGCGACCTTTGCCGGTTTCGTCGGCGACTGTGCCGGCACTTTCCCGGTAGGCACCATCTCTGCGGAAGCGCAGAAACTGATAGATGTGACACGGCAGAGCTTTTTTGAAGGCATTAAATTTGCACGCGTGGGATATCGGATTTCCGATATCGGACACGCAGTGCAGCAGTATGTGGAGTCTTTCGGATTTTCCGTTGTGCGGGACTATGTCGGGCACGGCGTCGGCAGAGAAATGCACGAAGCCCCTGAGGTTCCCAACTACGGAAAGCCCGGACACGGACCCCGGCTGCAGCCCGGAATGGTCATTGCCGTGGAACCGATGGTCTGCGAAGGACAATACGAAGACGAAATTCTGGATAATGGCTGGACCGTGATTACGGCCGACCATTCCCTGGCGGCACATTATGAAAACACCATCGCAATCACCGACGGCGATCCGGAAATTCTGACCCTGTCAGACGGATTTGACGCCTGAGGATCTTTCGGACTGGAGGAAGAAACTTGGCTAAAGATGATGTTATAGAAATCGAAGGCACTGTAGTAGAGTCTTTGCCCAACACCATGTTTCTGGTCGATATCGGGCATGGCCACAAGATTATTGCCCATATCTCGGGAAAACTTCGGATGAACTTTATCCGGATTCTCCCCGGAGATAAGGTTACGGTCCAGATGTCTCCCTACGACTTGACACGCGGCCGGATTACTTGGAGAACGAAGTAGGAGGTAAAAAAATGAAAGTACGTCCTTCCGTAAAGCCTATGTGCGAAAAATGCAAGGTCATTAAGCGCAAAGGCAAAGTAATGGTAATTTGCGAGAACCCCAAACATAAGCAGAGACAGGGCTGAACCGAAATTCCGCCCGTCAAAATAATCCAATCCCGCACGAATCGGAGGCTCCCCTCCGGCGGGAACAAGTCTCCGTTTCCAACAGTGCGGAATAATAATCATTGAAAGGAATGATCAAGAAGTATGGCACGTATAGCCGGCGTTGACCTGCCCAAGGACAAGAGGATAGAGATAGGCCTGACCTATGTCTACGGAATCGGCAGGGCCAGTGCAGATAAGATTTTAGCGGCGACCGGAATTGATCCGGATACGCGGGTTAAGGACTTAACCGATGAGCAGGAGGCAAAACTCCGCGAAGAAATTGACCACGGATATATCGTGGAAGGCGACCTGCGCCGTCAGACGGCGCTGGACATCAAGCGTCTGACCGAAATCGGATGCTATCGGGGCATCCGCCATCGGCGCGGACTTCCGGTCCGCGGCCAGAGAAGCAAAACCAACGCCCGGACCCGCAAGGGACCGAAGCGGACCATTGCGAACCACAAGAAGTAAAGGGGGGATATGAATTATGCCAGCAAAGAATGCATCGAAAACGAGAGTTCGCCGCAAAGAGAAAAAGAACATCGTGAAGGGACAGGTTCATATCAACTCGACCTTCAATAACAGCATGGTCACAATCACCGACACTCAGGGCAATGCCATTTCCTGGGCTTCCGCCGGCGGAATGGGTTTCCGCGGCAGCAAGAAGTCCACTCCGTTTGCGGCGCAGACGGCGGCGGAAACCGCAGCCCGTGCGGCTATGGAACATGGCCTGAAGACCGTGGAAGTCTTTGTCAAGGGTCCCGGAAGCGGACGGGAAGCCGCAATCCGTGCTCTGCAGACAGCAGGTCTGGAAGTAACGATGATTAAGGACGTAACGCCCATCCCTCACAACGGATGCCGTCCTCCGAAACGTCGTCGTGTCTGAGTGAAGGAGGAAGTGCGTTATGGCAAGAAATACACAGCCCATTGCAAAGCGCTGCAAATCTCTGGGAATTACGCCAGCGTCTTTGGGATACTATAAAAAGGAAACCACCCGCAATCCGGGCGGGCAGGCCCGGAGAAAGAAATCAGAATACGCCATGCAGCTGCAGGAAAAGCAGAAGGTTAAATTTATCTATGGCGTACTGGAAAAACAGTTCCACGGCTACTATGAGAAGGCGACCCGCATGCCGGGCAAAGCCGGCGACAACCTGCTGATTCTCCTGGAGAGCCGGCTTGATAACGTCGTCTACCGCATGGGTCTGGCCATGACCCGCCGCGAGGCGCGTCAGATGGTGAACCATGGCCACTTTACCGTAAACGGCCGCAAGGTCAACATCCCCAGCTATCAGGTAAAGCCCGGAATGGTCATTGAGCTGAAGGAAAGCAGTCGGAATATCGCACGCTTCAAGGAGAATGTTGAAGCCAACTCCCACCGGGCGATCCCGGCGTGGATGCAGTTCGACGCAGAGCACATGGTTGGCAGAATCAACGCCGTTCCGACCAGAGAAGATATTGATATGCCGATTGAGGAGCACCTCATCGTTGAGCTCTATTCCAAGTGAGTTAACCCTCTAGGCGGTACACTTGAACTCCTCTTGCACTGTACCTTTATAATTAAAGATTCAAGGAGGGTCTTTTTATATGATCGAAATAGAAAAGCCGCGCATCGAGTGCATCGAAACCCCCACAGCGGATTCGTACGGCAAATATGTAGTTGAGCCCCTTGAACGCGGATATGGCACTACACTTGGGAATTCCCTTCGCAGAGTCCTCCTTTCGTCGCTGCCCGGCACAGCAGTAACCAGCATCAAAATCGCCGGGATACAGCATGAATTTTCAACCATTCCCGGAATTAAGGAAGATGTCACAGAGATCGTTCTGAACGTCAAGAACATTATCGCAAGACTGCATTCCGATTCACCGAAGACGGTTTACATCGAAGCTTCCGGCGAAGGCGTTGTTACCGCCGGCGACATCAAGGCCGACGGCGAGGTTGACATTCTGAACCCGGAACAGCCCATTGCTACGCTGGGGCCGGATGGAAGTCTCAATATGGAGCTTGTGCTGGACCACGGAAGAGGATACGTCACGGCAGACAGAAACAAATTCGGTCAGATGCCGATCGGGACGATTCCGGTGGACTCCATTTTCACACCGGTCCTCAAGGTCAACTACACCGTTGAAAATACCCGTGTAGGAAACCGGACGGACTACGACAAGCTTACCATTGAGGTCTGGACGGATAAAACCATCAGCGCCCGCGATGCGCTGAGCCTTGGTGCGAAGATTCTTGTAGATCATTTTACGCTGTTCACCGATCTTTCGGAGAACGTAGGCAATGATACCACCGTAGTTGAGCATGTGGATGAAACAAAAGACAAGGTCCTGGATATGACCATCGAGGAACTGGATCTTTCCGTCCGCAGCTTCAACTGCCTGAAACGGGCGAATATCAACACCGTCGCGGACTTGATTTCCAAGTCGGAAGACGAAATGATGAAAGTCCGGAACCTCGGCCGCAAGTCCTTGGAAGAAGTCGAGCACAAGCTCGCGAATATGGGTCTGTCACTGGCGGATGAGGATAACAACAATACCCCGCAATAATGCGCATAGAAATTAGGAGGTAACCGAAATGCCTGGAACCAGAAAACTCGGCAAGACGACCGACCAGCGCAAAGCCATGCTTCGTCAGCAAGTTACGGACTTCCTGGACAAGGGAAAGATGGAGACAACGCTCTATCGTGCCAAGGAGATTGCGCCTCTTGCCGAGAAAATGATAACGCTGGGCAAGAAGAAGGATTTGGCGTCCTACCGCAGAGCGCTGGCCTTCATTACCCGCGAGAACGTAGCGAAAAAGCTGTTTGACGAGATTGCGCCCCGCTATGCGGAACGCAGCGGCGGCTATACGCGCATCACCCGCACCGGCTTCCGCCGCGGCGATGCGGCCGAAACCGCACTGATCGAACTGGTCTGAATATCCGCCCTTTCGGGGCGAAAGTGAATAATAAGATCTGTAAACGCAGGCAGACAATAAGTGCTTCCTGCGTTTACATTCTGTATTGAGGAGTCAGCTGTGTATAATGATTTGACAGAGCAGGACATCCGAAAGATGCAGGAGGAAATCGACTACCGCCGCATCGAAGTGATGCCCGGCCTTATAGAGGAAGTAAAGCGGACGAGAGCCTTCGGAGACCTGAGCGAGAACTACGAATACAAAACGGCAAAACAGGCGCTGAATAAAAACAAGGGCCGCATCCGCTACCTCGAAAACATGATAAAAACAGCCCACATCATAAAGGATCGCTCGGCGGAAGACCGGGTCGGTCTTTATGACAGAGTTACCATTTTCCTGCCCGAGGACGGCGAGGAGCAGGTCATTCAGGTCGTGACCACCGTCCGGACGGATCCGTTTCAGGGATTCATCAGCAAGGATTCCCCTCTTGGCAGGGCGGTACTTGGCCGCAAGGAGGGAGAAACGGTGTCCGTGCAGGTGAATGCTTCCGTGAGCTATCCCTGCGAAATCCGCCGCATAGAAAAGGGAAGCGACGACGGAAGTGCTCCGCTGATGCGCTACTGAAGACTTGTAATAGCAGGCACTTTTCGATAAACTGAAACTGCAGCGGGAGAAGGCTCCCGACAAAGGAGAAACAGGGCGTCGGCCCGGAACGTGGAGGGAAACGAATGAATGCAGTCATCAAAATACTGAGTACGCAGAATTACGGCTCTCCACACGGAAATACCCTGGAGCTAGTAACGGACGGAGAGTACGAGTACGCAAAGGACCTGGTGAAAATCGTCTATCAGGAAAGTCCGGTTACAGGCATGGAGGGGACGACAACAACCTTGCAGATTACACCGCAGGATGTGCGACTGAACCGGGAGGGAAACATGACAAGTTCCACAGTCTTCCGGGAAGGACAGCGCAGCGATTTCCTCTACAGCACTCCGTACGGGACAACGGTACTGGGTGTGGAAACGAGGCGGATTACGCGGTTTTTCAATGAACATGGCGGGCATCTGGGCGTGGACTATATCATTGACATGGATCATGCTGTTGTCGGACGCAACAGCTTCCAGATGAATGTTTCAGAGCGGGAGGACGCATGAATCTGATACAAAGCGCAAAAGACAGCATCTCGGAGCTGCTGGCGCAGGCTGCACGCCGTGCGGCGGAAAAAGGAACCCTGCCCAGTGCGGAGATTGCGGGTCTTGTGGAAATTCCCAAAAACGATGCAAACGGAGACTTTGCGGCAAACCATGCCATGCATTCGGCCCGAACCCTGCACATGGCACCGCGCAAAATCGCGCAGGCGCTGGCGGACGAGCTGTCTCTGGAAGGGACCTGGTTTGCCAAGATGGAAATTGCCGGGCCCGGGTTTATGAATTTTACGCTGGGCGATCGCTGGTACCGGGATGTTCTTGCAGCCATTTCCGACGAAAAGGATCGTTATGGCAGAGTTGACATCGGAAAAGGCCGGAAGGTCATGGTGGAGTTCGTCTCGGCCAACCCGACAGGGCCGATGCATCTGGGCAACGCCCGGGGCGGCGTTCTGGGCGACGCGCTGGCGTCCGTCCTGGAGGAAGCCGGGTACAACGTCTGGCGCGAATTCTATGTGAACGATGCGGGCAATCAGATCGAGAAGTTTGCCCAGTCCATCCGCTGCCGCTATATTCAGCTATTCCGGGGAGAAGACGCCGCAGTGCTTCCGGAAGACGGCTACCACGGAGACGATATTCGGGAGCTTGCGGAAAAGTTCCGGGACCAGTACGGAGACAGCTACCTGGATCGGCCGGAGCAGGAATGCCTTGCCGCCATGGCGCGATTCGGACTGGATACGAATATCCCGCAGATGAAAAAAGACTTGGAAAAATACGGAATTCATTATGATAAATGGTTCCTGGAATCCAGTCTGCACGAATCCGGCTTTGTTGCCGATACCGTTCAGCGCCTTGCCGATCTGGGCTATACCTATGAGAAGGACGGCGCCCTGTGGCTGAAGACATCGGAGATCCTGCGTGAGGCATACAGGAAACAGGGAAAAACGGACGAGCAGATCGAAAAGCTGGAACTAAAAGACGATGTTCTGCAGCGTGCCAACGGATACTATACCTATTTTGCCGCGGACATCGCATACCATCGGAATAAGCTGGAGACCCGCGGATTTGACTGGGCCATCAATATATGGGGCGCGGATCACCACGGTCACGTATCCCGCCTGAAGGCGGCACTGGACGCACTGGGGCTGGACGGCGAAAACAGGCTGACAGTGGTTCTGATGCAGCTTGTGAAGCTGATGCGGGGCAATGAGGTTGTCCGCATGTCGAAGCGTACGGGAAAAATGATATCGCTTTCGAACCTTCTGGATGAGGTTCCGGTGGATTCCGCCCGCTATTTCTTCAATTCGAAAGCGGAATCTCCGGTGGAATTCGACCTTGATCTTGCCGTGCGAAACGACGGGGAAAATCCTGTATATTATGTGAAATATGCACACGCCCGCATCTGTACGATGCTTGAGAACCTGCGCCGGGACGGCTATGAGGTTCCCGCCTTCGAAGCGATTCAGCCGGAGGTTCTGCGTATGCCGGAAGAGCGCAGCCTGATAAAAAAGCTGGCGGAGTTTCCGGACGAGATTGCCTCGGCGGCACAGGATTTGGATACCAGCCGCCTGAACCGCTATGCAAAGGAGCTAGCGGGAGATTTTCATAAGTTCTATACAGACTGCCGGGTCAAGGGTGCCGAGGAGAGTCTGCTTCTGGCACGGCTTTACCTGTCGGATGCAACAAGACAGGTCCTTGCGTCTTCCCTGCGGATGATCGGAATTAAGGCACCGCAGAAGATGTAAGTGAAAACGGCAGAAAAGCCGGAACAAGAACATGGAAAAAGGGCTCTATTCGACGGAAACGCATCGAATAGAGCCCTTTTGGAGCCGACGGGCAGACCCGCGGCTTAAAGGTTATTTGGAGACGCCGGTGTCGGACTTTTTTGCACTGGCATGATCCGCGATTTTCTGCACGATCGGGGTCAGCAGCAGTGCTCCGGCCAGGCCGACGAGGCCCTGCAGCAGATTCGGAATAACGCCGACGGCGGCGGCTTCCGCACTTTCCAGCAGGAAGTACTCGAAGAAGTAGTATCCGCCGACCATGACGAGCTCTCCGGCAACGCCGGCAATGCAGGCGGCAGGGACGAAGCCCATGTGCCTGCGGCAGAGCCGGTACAGTGCTGCGGCTGCCAAGGCATCCAGACCTTTAATGATCAGCGTGCCAGGGGCATAGGCGGCATAGCCCAGAATCAGATCGGCAAGGCAGCTTCCGATGGCAGCGGCAGCGGCACCCAGAGAAGGCCCCATGAAAAAGGCGCAGGTCAGAAGAACGATATCGCCTGCATTTGCATAGCCGCCGCCCGGAATCGGTATCGGGATAATTGTGGTTGCAATGCAGATCAGCGCCGCGAAGACGGCAGCGCGGGTCAGATTTACGAGTTTCTGATGCGATTTCATAATTCTTCTCCTTCCTTTCAAGACCTGCAGAGGGGTGCAGGAAATCCTCATTTTCGCGGGGAACTCAGGTGTGCCATTTCCAGTTTGCAATTTCCGGCATATCCACTCCGTACCGCCGAATGTACTGCTTGTGCTCCAGCAGCTTATCTTTCATCTGCTGATTCAGAGCGGCGCCCCGATTTCCGAGAACCGGCAGATGCTTGAGGGCAAGCATGACCAGATCATAGCGGTCAATTCCGTTCAGAACCCGCATATCAAAGGGAGTTGTAATGGTTCCCTCCTCAATGTAGCCCCGCACATGGATATCCTTATTATAACGCCGGTATGTCAATTTGTGAATGAGAGACGGATAGCCGTGAAACGCGAAAACAATCGGCTTATCCCGGGTAAAGAGCGAATCGTAGTCGGAGTCCGACAGTCCGTGCGGGTGCTGCGAATCGGATTCCAGACGCATCAGATCCACCACATTGACGACCCGGATTTTCAGCTCCGGGAAGGCGTCCCGCAGAATCGTCACCGCGGCCAGCGTCTCCAGCGTCGGTGTGTCGCCGCAGCAGGCCATGATCAGGTCCGGCTCTTTTCCCTGATCATTTGATGCCCAGTCCCAGATGCCGATTCCGTTCGTGCAGTGGCGAACCGCCTGATCCATGGACAGCCACTGATGGCTGGGGTGCTTGGACGTTACCAGTACATTGACATAGTTGCGGGAACGGATACAGTGATCAAAACAGCTCAGAAGGCAGTTCGCGTCCGGCGGCAGATACATGCGCACGACATCGGCTTTCTTGTTTGTGACGTGATCCAGGAAACCGGGATCCTGGTGCGTAAATCCGTTATGATCCTGCTGCCAGACATTGGAGGACAGAATATAGTTGAGCGATGCAATCGGCATTCTCCAGGGAAGCTGATTGCAGACTTTCAGCCATTTCGCGTGCTGGGAGAACATGGAATCCACGATGCGGATGAAAGCTTCATAGGAACAGAAGAAGCCATGCCGACCGGTCAGCAGGTAGCCCTCCAGCGTCCCTTCGCACATATGTTCGCTGAGCATGGAATCCATAACCCGGCCGTCTGCGCTCAAGCCGTCGTCCGCTTCATTTATTTCCTCCTGCCAGTCCCGGCTTTCCGCTTCGAAAACCTTGGTCAGACGGTTGGAAGCGGTTTCATCCGGTCCGAATATGCGGAAATTGGTCGGATTGTCCCGATAAATATCCCGGACAAACCCGCCCAGAACCGTCATGTCCTCTGCCTGGACGGAACCGGGCGACGGAACCTCTACCGCGTATTCCTGAAAATCCGGAACGCGCAGGCTGCGCAGAAGCTTTCCGCCGTTTGCATGCGGATTCATCCCCATGCGCCGGTCCCCTTTCGGTGCGATCTCCATCATATCCTCAACGGGAACCCCGTTGGAATCGAAGAGCTCTTCCGGCTTGTAGCTGCGAAGCCAGGTTTCAATAATGTGAATGTGCTCCGGCGTATCTGCCTGCACGGGAACCTGATGCGCGCGGTAGCTTCCCTCTACGGGCTTGCTGTCGACGACTTTCGGACCGGTCCATCCCTTTGGACTGCGCAGTACGATCATCGGCCAGGCGGGGCGGCCGTTCTGCTCTCCGCTGCGGGCAAGCCGCTGAATTTCTGAAATCCGATCCAGAACTTCATCCAAGGTATCGGCCATCTGCCGATGCATCACGGCGGGATCGGATCCTTCCACGAAGTGCGGGTCCCAGCCGGCGCCCCGCAGATACATCGTCAGTTCCTCCTTCGGAATTCGTGCCAGAAGGGTCGGATTTGCAATTTTAAAACCATTCAGGTGGAGAATGGGAAGCACCGCGCCGTCGTGCACGGGGCTTATAAACTTATTGATCTGCCAGCCTGCGGCGAGAGGACCCGTTTCGGCTTCTCCGTCTCCGACGACGCAGGCCGCGATCAGACCGGGATTGTCCAGCACAGCACCTAGTGCGTGAAACAGGGAATATCCCAGCTCTCCGCCCTCATGGATGGAACCGGGCGTTTCCGGAGCGACATGCGAGGGAACGCCGCCGGGGAAAGAGAACTGCTTGAAGAGCTTCCGCATGCCCTCTTCGTCCCGGGAAATGTTCGGATAGATTTCGGTATAGGAACCGTCCAGCCAGTCCTGGGCGATCATCGCATTTCCTCCGTGCCCCGGGCCGGACAGATATATCATGTCAAGATCCCGATCGCAGATGGCACGGTTCAGATGCGTATAGATAAAGTTCTGCCCCGGGACGGTGCCCCAGTGCCCGACAATTTTCTTTTTCATCTGTTCCGGCTTCAGACTTTCCTTCAGAAGAGGATTGTCAAGAAGGTAAAGCTGAGCAGCAGAGAGATAGTTGGCTGCCCGCCACCAGAGATCCATTTTCCGGATTTGTTCGCTGCTTGCATGAAATGATGCCATTGTACATCCTCCTGTTTGTCCGCCGTGCGGACTCGACTTTTTTTGTTCTATACTAAGAGCTGCAGCCTAGGAGGCTGCAGGCTTCATGGGCGGGACGCTGACGGCTTCAAACCACTGAATTTCCGGAAGCTCCAGCCGCAGCGCAGCGGCGGCCGCCGCCGCACAGTCGCGTTCTTTAAACAGACCGTAGACGGCCGATCCGGAACCGGTCATGACCGCACCCAGCGCACCGTGCGCAAGGATGCGCTGCCGGATGCGGGAAACGGTTTGCACCCGTCGATCCGGAACCTCCTCGAAAACGTTGTAGAGACGGTGGGAAATTCCCTCCAGATCTCCTTCCCGGAGCGCATGGAGTACGCCGTTCGTATCCGGATGGTTGCGGCTCTGAACCCGATCGTATTCCCGATACAATACCGGCGTGGAAATGCCGAAGTGAGGCTTACCAATCACAAAGCAGCACGGCGGAAGATCGGGAAGAACTTCCAGATCTGTTCCGCGGCCGGTTGCAAGCTGTGTGCCGCCCCGTATGCAGAAAGGAACGTCCGAACCGACGGCGGCTCCCAGCTCCTCCAGCTGCCGTACGGAAAAATGGCCGGGATAAAGGCGGCTCAGTCCCCGCAGCACGGCAGCCGCGTCCGCGGATCCGCCAGCCATGCCCGAGCCGATAGGGATGATTTTATCGATGCGGATCGACACGCCGCCCTGAATACCGCTGCCGAAAAAAATCTGCGCAGCCTTTACGGCAAGATTCTGGCTGTCCGTGGGAATCCGGCGGCAGTTTGACTGCACGGTTATGCCGGAAGAGGTCCGGACAAGATCCAGCCGATCCTGCAGGGATACAGACTGCATAATCGTAACGAGATTGTGATATCCGTCCGGGCGCAGTCCCGTGATATCCAGCGTCAGATTCAGTTTTGCCGGGGCCAGTTCCTGCAGACGGTCCATAAAAACTCCTTTGCCTTTGGGCGGCTCCGCCCCCTTTTCGCAACAACGATACTATATCACAAATGGGACGGAAAAGTTCGCTAAAAAAACCGCCTGCTGTAGCATGCGCAATAGTAGGATAGCCTAAGATGTGTTATGCTTTGGCCGTAAAGACAAAAAAATATACGAAAAAACGATTCTGAGGGGGGAGTTTATGCTCGAACTTAAAAACGTTTCCTTCGGCGTGAATACAGAAGAAGGCGAAAAAGAAATTATCCGGGATGTCAGCATGACCGTGGAGGACAATCAGTTTCTGGTCATCACAGGCCCGAACGGCGGCGGCAAATCGACTCTCGCAAGACTGATTGTGGGAATCGAGAAGCCGGACAGCGGGAAAATTCTCTTCAACGGAGAAGACATTACGGATCGATCCGTCACGGAACGGGCCCGCATGGGAATCAGCTTTGCCTTTCAGCAGCCGGTCAAGTTCAAGGGCATCCAGGTTATCGACCTGCTCCGCATTGCGTCGGGAAAGCAGCTTACGGTTTCGGAAGCCTGCGAGTATCTTTCCGAGGTCGGCTTATGCGCCAGAGACTATATTGAACGGGAAGTCAACAGCAGTCTTTCCGGCGGGGAAATGAAGCGGATTGAGATCGCAACGGTAATTGCCCGGGACACGAAGCTTTCCGTATTTGACGAACCGGAAGCGGGCATCGACCTGTGGAGCTTCAAGAATCTGATACAGGTGTTCGTCCGGATGCAGAGCAGGAACAAAGGGTCGATTATCATTATCTCGCACCAGGAAAGAATACTGAACATCGCGGACAAGATTGTCGTCATCAACAGCGGCCGGGTCGAGAAATCCGGACCCAAGGACGAAATTCTTCCAAGTCTGCTTGGAACGAGCTCGGCTGTCAATGCATGCCAGCAGCTGGAGAGAGGGGGGAGCATCTGATGCTGGACGAGATACAGAAAAGACTTCTGAAGGAGGTTGCGGATCTGGACAAGCTCCCGGTTGGAGCCTTCAACATCCGTGCAAACGGAAAGGCGGAAGCAAGAAATTCCACCGCCCATATTGAAATCACGCCTAAAACGGACGTAAGCGGCATCGATATCCGGATTAAGCCGGGAACGAAGAATGAAAGCGTGCACATTCCTGTAGTGATGAACCAGAGCGGACTCAAGGAAATGGTATACAATGACTTCTACGTCGGCGAGGACTGCGATGTCGTCATCGTTGCCGGCTGCGGCATTGATAACTGCGGCGGCAAGGATTCGGAGCATGACGGAATCCACCGCTTCTACGTCGGAAAAAATTCAAAGGTCAAATACATTGAAAAGCATTTTGGAAGCGGTACCGGAAAAGGGAAAAGAATCCTGAACCCCGGAACCGAGGTGTACCTGGATGAAAACAGCGTCATGGAAATGGAAATGACGCAGATCAAGGGCGTGGACGATACCGTCCGGACCACGAAGGCGGAACTTAAGGAAGGCGCCCGTCTTGTGGTTCGCGAAAGGCTGATGACACACGGCGATCAAAATGCCGACAGCAGCTATGCCGTTTCGCTTAACGGGAAAAAGTCCAGCGCCGACGTTGTTTCCCGCGGCGTTGCCCGGGACCGTTCCCGGCAGAAGCTGGAGCTGAAAATAACCGGAAACGCGCCCTGCTCCGGTCATACCGAATGCGATTCCATTATTATGGATGATGCAAAGATCCTGGCGGTTCCCTCTCTGGAGGCAAACGATCTGGATGCCGCGCTTGTGCATGAGGCCGCCATCGGAAAGATTGCCGGGGATCAAATCATCAAGCTGATGACCCTTGGCCTGACCGAAGAAGAAGCCGAGGAACAGATTATCAGCGGTTTCCTGAAATAGTAATTGAGAGAAAAGACAGAGCAAAAAGGAATGGCCGGCTGCCGTAGCGCGGAAGAGCGCTTGCAGCGGAAATAAGAGAAAACAGGAGCATATCCGCGGATGTATCCCGGATATGCTCCGAATTGTATTCCATTTCGGCCGGCGTCAGCTGTAAAGGGCTCCTCCGCCGATGAACTCCCGGATCATGGCGTCCGGCGTGACGTACTTTTCATCAATTACACCGAACAGCTGAAGGGCGGGAAGGACCGACTTCAGTTCTTCGTAGCGCTCAATCCCTTCGGGAACCGTCTGGAACAAGTTCGTTGCGGTCTCATTCATGACGGCAAGCTCATAGGGGAAGGACGTATCAAACTGGTAATTGGCTTTATGCTTGAAGGGAGAAATGTAGAGCTTCTCGCCCCTGCGGACATTGCTCCACATCCCCATCGTTACTGCCGGGTCGGCGCCCCGGAAATTATAGTCGCGGACAAGACGGCGAACCAGGCGGAACCAGGTGCTCTTGAAAACGACCTTATCCTGAAAGACCACATTGCTGCGTGCGGAGAGATAGAGCTTGAAGGCCTCCGGATGGGCTTCCGTGATCCGGTCATTCAGTGCATGAATCCCCTCGAAAACCACGATTTCATCCTTCTTCAGTTGCACGCTGCGGGAGGATTCCGTCACCCGCATCTGCCGGGAAAACTCATATTTCGGCACATAGATTTTTTCACCGCGGGACAGCTGATCAAAATGCTTATTGAGGAGATCAAAGTCGAGGCAGAGGGGAGATTCCAGATCAATTTCACCCTCCGGAGTGCGGGGACTGGTTTTTGGATCCACCGTTTTGAAATAATCGTCCAGGCCGATGTAGTGCGTCCGGACCCCTTTTCGCTCCAGCGTCTGAGAAATTTTCATGGAAGTCGTTGTTTTGCCGCTGCCGGAAGGGCCGGAAAGCAGGACGATGGGACTCTGTGCCAGATTCCGGATAATCAGGTCGGCAACATGATCCACGCGCTTATCGTAAACAGCATCGGCTTCCTCAATAAATTCCTTCGGATCCGCCACCGTTCGAAAATTAATTTCTTCCAGACTGAATGCCATTATAGAACTCCTTTATATTTTTCTTTTTTTCGCAGATGTCTGCAATGTTCCGGATATATTCCTCCGGGTATTTCGGGTTTATTTGCCGGAGATTTCTTCCGTCTCCCGGCGCGATCAGCTTGGTGGAACCGCCGCCGCCGGCGGCAAGCACGGAGCAGAGCTCCTCCATCATGCAGATGTTGTATAGATTTTCTTCCCCGGGCAGAGTCCAGCCGGTGTTTTCAAATCCTCCGAGCATATTTTTCTGCCTGTAAAGATAATAGGGACGGTAGCCGCTGTCCCGCAGGCTGCGGTAGGCTTCCCGGAGCATCCCGCCCACCGCTTTGCCATCGGGCAGAGATTCCCCCTGCTGCCGGATGAGACGGGATCCCTTTTTCAGAGACAGCGTATGAACCGTTATATTTTCCGGACGGAAGGTCAAAACTTCCCGCAGGGAGAGAGAAAATCCATCCGGCGTGTCCTCCGGCAGCCCGGCAATCAGATCCATGTTTACGGAAAAACCGGTCCGCTCCCGGACAAGAGCCAGCGCGCGTCGTATGTCCTCCGCCGTGTGCCGCCTTCCGATGGCACGCAGAACGGCGTCCGACATGGTCTGCGGATTTACACTGATGCGGGTTGCTCCGCATTTCTGCAGGGCTTCCAGCCGGTCCACCGTAATCGTATCCGGCCGTCCCGCTTCTACCGTAAGTTCACGGCAGTGCTGCAGATCGAAATCGTCATGAAGACGGGTCAGGAGGATTTCCAGCTGCTGCGCGGAAAGCGTAGTAGGCGTTCCGCCTCCCAGATAAACGGATTCCACTCGCAGGGAAAGCTGCCGGCAGATCTCCCCGATGGAATCCAATTCCCGCGCCAGCGCGTCCAGAAACGCCGGGACCAGCTCCCTATTCTTCTCTACGCTCTGGCTTACAAAACTGCAGTAGGCACAGCGCGTCGGGCAGAAGGGGATGCCGATATACAGGCAGACGCTTTGCGGCTGCAGCAGGCGCCGCGCAGATCTTGTGCTTTCGGCGGTCTCCCTGCAGAGTTCCGCCCGCAGAGGATCGGCACCGTAGCGCCGGCAGAAAGCCGTTTCCGCCCGGCTTCCGGTACGTCCGCTTTCCAAAATCGGGACCATCAGCTTCCCCGGCCGCACACCTGTCACCGCGCCCCAGGGCATCTGCGAATGGCCTGCGTGCCGGGCTGCCCGGTAAATGGCGTCCCGGAGGAGCCTCTGTTCCCCGCGTTCCCGAAGAAGGGGAGTCTGCAGCCGGTCCAGCGCTGCGGACGCGCGGCCGAGACCCCGCTTTCCCTCTTTACGGAGGACCGCCGTCGCGGTCAGATAGCGCTCGCCTTCCCGCAGCGAAATTTGGATTGAATCCCCGCCGCAGGCTCGGTCGGTATAGGTCAGTTTCAGTTGCGGATATAAGGTGAATAAAGCCTGCTCAATCGCATAGCGGCTGTCCGTACCGTGAAGAACAACATCCAAAACCGTTTGGAAACCCCTTTCCAAGGAAAATATAGAGGCAAAACCTTAAATAAATATTACAACAAAAAAACGGTCCGTCACTTTGCGCCATTTGCACAAAGTGTGCGGAAGGAATCCGGAAAATTTCAGCAAAAGTTCCAAAAAACTGAAAATTAAAATTCATTATAACACACAAGAACAGCACATGACAAGTATTTTCCTCTGAAAAATTGACCAAAAAACAGCGATTTCGGCGTTTTAAATTGAAATGTAATAGAAAATGTGTTAAAATAGCCACAGTTTAGGAAAGGGTAATGGAGTTATGGACGGTTAGAAACAAGGTGAATTATGTACAGTATCGGAGACAAGGTAATTTACGGTGAGAACGGGGTCTGCGAAGTAAAGGACATCGGCCCCCTGGAGATGAACGGACTGGATCAGAGCCGCCAGTATTACACTCTTGAACCCATTGTGGGCAATGGCGTTTATTATACGCCGGTAGACAGCAAAGTGTACATGCGCAGCTGCATGACAAAGAAGGAAGCGGAAGACTTTCTCAAAAACATTGACAAAATTGAACCTGCCATCTGCCATGACATCCGCTTTACGCATGTGGACGCATTTTACAAGGACCTGTTTCAGAAGCATACCTGCACGGCGCTGGTTGCGCTGCTCAAGGGCATCTATGCACAGGAGCGGAACACCCGTTCCAGCCGCATTGACATGGTGACAAAAAGAGCGAAGGAAATTCTGAACGGAGAGCTGTCCGTTGCATTGGACATTCCTTATGAGGAAACAGAGCAGTATGTGGCAAAGCGCATACAGAAGGCCTCCTGACGGAGAAAGCCGAATATGCTCGCGAAAGCCGGGGCACAGAACATGTGCCCCGGCTTTCGCGATACTGTGCCCGGCGAAGCCGCGAATCCTTCGGAAATCTCCGAAAAACAGGAAGCGAGATCGGGAGGAGTACGCGGCGGGCGCCAGCATTGCGGGAAGGTTCGGCGCCTGCTACAATGGAGGACGGAGGGGAGGGAACAGCATGAAAAAGATTCTTCTGCTGGCCACCGGAGGAACGATTGCCTCCACCCGTACCGACGAAGGCGGACTGGGCCCGGAACTGACAGCGGAAAAACTGCTGGAATGCGTGCCGGATCTGGAGCAGCACTGCCACGTGGACTGTCGGGAGCTATTCCGTATAGACAGTACGAATATGACCCCGCAGCACTGGCTGGCCATTGCAGATACCATCCGTCGGGAATACGATGCCTATGACGGATTCGTAATTACGCACGGGACCGATACAATGGCTTACACAGCGGCGGCCCTGAGCTATCTGATTCAGAATTCCCCGAAACCGATCCTGCTCACCGGAGCCCAGAAGCCGATCGGTACCGAAACTACGGATTCCCGCATCAATCTGCGGGATGCTTTTCTATGTGCGTCCAGCGATACCGTTTCCGGCGTATGCATTGTTTTCAACGGACTTCTGCTGCTGGGAACCCGGGCAAGGAAGACCCGCACGATGAGCTTTCAGGCATTTTCCAGCATCAATTTTCCGGAACTTGCGGTGATTCAGGACGGGCGAATTCTGCAGTACATTTCTCTCCCAAAATCGGGACCGCCACAGTTTTCCGACCGGATCAACCCTTCCGTAGGGCTGCTGAAGCTGATCCCCGGCATCGATATCGAGCTTCTGGAATTCATGCTGCAGCGCAAGAGCGCCCTTATTATTGAAAGCTTCGGCGTCGGCGGCCTGCCGTCGTACGACGACGGGCGGTTTTTTGAGGTTCTCCGCAGAGAGGGTACGGACAAGGGCAAGGTCATTGTCATGACAACCCAGGTGCAGAACGAGGGATCGAATATCGGCGTATACAATGTGGGGCACCGGCTGAAAAACGTTCCGTATATCCTGGAAGCCTATGATATGACAACGGAAAGCGTTCTGGCGAAGATGATGTGGATCCTCGGGCGCACGGATGACTGGGAGGAGATTTCCAGGCTCTTTTACACGCCGGTGGCCTGGGACATTCTGTACCGGGACTGAATGGCAGGAAGGAAAGCGGAGAGAACTATGCGGACCATTATAGTTGTCGGGGGCGGCGCTTCCGGCATGGCGGCGGCGATCGCCGCCGCGGAACAGTCGAACACGGAAGTAATCCTGCTGGAGCGGCAGCAGAGGCTTGGAAGGAAGCTTCTGAGCACGGGAAACGGACGCTGCAATCTGACGAACCGGAATGCCGGACCGGACTGCTACCACGGGGAAGACCCGAAATTTACGGGCCCCGTTCTTGCTGCGCTGCCTCCGGAAAAAATTCTGGAGTGGTTTGCCCGGCAGGGCCTTTTGACCCAGACCGAGTACGGCGGCCGGGTTTATCCTTACTCAAATACCGCAAACAGCGTGGTGGATATTCTGCGCCTGGCACTGGAAAGAACCGGGGTACAGATCCATACAGCGTGTCCTGTAGAGGAAGCGAGGAAGGAAGGAAAACGCTTTGCCGTCCGCAGCGGGACGTTGCGGCTGGAAGCGGACGCTCTGATTGTCGCCTGCGGCGGGCTTGCGGGCGGTAAGCTGGGGGGTGTGCCGGACGGCTATCGGATTCTTTCTTCTCTCGGCCACAGCCGTACGCCGCTTGCGCCGGCGCTGACACAGATTACAACGGATCCGACGTACCCCAGAGCGCTGAAAGGAATCAGGGCGGAAGCTTCCCTGCAGCTGACCGGCTGCGCAGGGGGAAAGACGAAAGGCGAAATTCTGTTTACGGAGAAAGGCATCTCCGGTCCGGCAGCCTTCGATCTTTCCCGCGCCGTCGCGGTAGCGGGAGAAGGGGAAAAGCAGATCCATGCGGATTTCTTCCCGGATTGGAGCCGGGAAGACCTGTTTTGCTGGATCGCGCGGCGGCAGAAGACCGCCCCGCGGCTTCCCGCGCAGGATCTGCTGCTGGGTCTTCTGCACAATAAACTCGGGCGTATGCTTGTACGCTATGCCGGACTGCCGGCGCAGAAACCGGCAGAGGCGCTAGCGGAGAACGATCTCCGCTGCCTCTGCGATGCGGCGAAGGACTTTGCCCTTCCCGTCCGCGGCACCGGCGGGTATGACGGCGCGCAGGTCACGGCCGGCGGCGTTCGAACCGGGGAATTTGATCCGGCAACGCT
This sequence comes from uncultured Eubacteriales bacterium, assembly GCA_900313925.1. Classification (GTDB taxonomy): domain Bacteria; phylum Bacillota; class Clostridia; order Oscillospirales; family Oscillospiraceae; genus UBA2922. The sequence goes on from OMTF01000053.1 coordinate 35,846, forward strand.
GGAAAGCCGGCGGGTTTCCGGACTGTATGCCTGCGGCGAAGTGCTGGATGTGGACGGCGACTGCGGAGGATACAATCTCCAATGGGCCTGGGCGAGCGGCATTGCGGCAGGCCGCGCGGCGGCAGAGGAAAGGAAGCGGCAGGCATGATTGTTGTGCGCAATCTTACAAGCCGGAAGGCGCTGACCGAAGCGCAGCTGCGGCAAAAAACCGCTGACCGGCTGCATTTGCCCCGGGAGGCTGTGCGGGAACTTGCGATTCTGCGCCGTTCCCTGGATGCCCGCCGCAGACCGGATATTCTCTGGGTCTACTCTGTCGCCGTCGGGCTTTCGCCGGAGCTTGAAGCGAAGATGCTTCTCCGCCGCAGCGAGTATACGCCTTACGAGCCCTATTCCTACCGGATTCCGGAAGTGCGAATGCCGCAGCGGCCGGTCGTCGTGGGCTTCGGTCCGGCGGGGATTTACGCCGCGCTGGTCTTCGCCCGGGCGGGAACCCGTCCTATCGTTCTGGAACGCGGCCCGGACGCAGATGCCCGGGCGGTGCAGATGAACGCCTTCTGGAACGGAGGCGCGTTTTCTTCGGAAAGCAACGCCCTTTTCGGGGAAGGCGGGGCCGGAACTTTTTCTGACGGAAAGCTTTATACCGGCACCCATGATGAGCGGATTCGCTGGATGCTGGAACAGATGGTCGCTCACGGTGCGAATCCGGAGGTGCTGTATGAAGCGAAGCCGCATGTCGGAACGGATGTGCTCCGAAGCGTTGTCAAGCGGTTTCGGGAGGAAATCCGGTCACTGGGAGGCGAAGTCCGCTTCCGGCACCGGATGACCGATCTGCGTCAGGAGAACGGCCGTATTTCCGGCGTTTCGGTGGAAAGTCCCGAAGGGACTTATTTTCTTCCTTGCGCAGATCTGGTACTGGCCCCCGGACATTCGGCTCGGGATACGTTTACCAGGCTGCAGGATCTGCAGATTCCCATGGAAGCAAAAGACTTTTCCATAGGTGTGCGGATTGAGCATCGGCAGGAGGCCATTGACCGGGCGCAGTACGGGCGGCCGCGGGGGACGCTGCCGCCTGCGGACTATTTTCTGCGGGCGCGCTTTCCGGACGGCAGCAGTGCCTATACGTTCTGCATGTGTCCCGGAGGATATGTCCTCTGCGCGGCATCCGAAGACGGAGGGGTTGCAACGAACGGAATGAGCTATTCCGGACGAGCCGGGGAGAATGCCAACGCGGCGGTGCTGGTGACGCTGCGGCATGAGGAATTTCCCATCCGCGGAGTTCTCGGAGGAATGCACTGGCAGCGGCAGATCGAGCAGGCAGCCTTTCTCGCCGGCGGAAGCGGCTACCGCGCCCCGGCGCAGCGCCTGGTAGATTTTCTGATTGGAAAGCCAAGCAAAGGGCCGGGCCGGATCCTTCCAACCTACCGCCCGGGCGTCGAATGGACAGAGCTGCACGCAGTGCTCCCGGCGCAGATTTCGAGGGTCTTGGAACAGGCGTTTCCGGCCTTTGACCGCAAGCTACAGGGCTTTGCGGATCCGGACGCCGTTCTTACGGCACCGGAAACGCGATCGTCTTCGCCGGTGCGGATCCTTCGAGGAGAAAACCGGGAAAGTACCGGCGTGCGGGGACTCTTTCCCTGCGGGGAGGGAGCCGGCTATGCGGGCGGCATTACCTCAGCTGCGGTCGACGGAATGCGCTGCGCCGAAGCCGTCCTGCGGAAATATTCGGAAAAATAAAAAATTTTTTCTTCCCGGGTGCGGACCGCGGGAGGACGCTGCATCCCCGTCCCTATGCGAATTGGTTGCATTTTCTTGCAGTTATGTAACCTTAATGAGACATATCAGTGTGCGGAAAATGAGCAATAAAGATCTGCAATACCACAATATATAGTGGTATTGGCACTTGACAGCACAAATTATTGGGGTTATTATGATGGTCCAGCCCCCTTTCGGGGAAACTCAAAAAATAACCCGAAAGAGAGGGGAAGACCTTGATACTGACCGGACTGCAGAAACTGACGCTGCTGGACTATCCAGGCGCCGTGGCGTGCACGATCTTTACCGGCGGCTGCAACTGCCGGTGCCCGTTCTGCCACAATTCCTCTCTGGTTCTGCCGGACCGGATAGAGAGCCGGCTTACCGAGGAGGATGCGCTGCAATTTCTGCAGAAGCGCAAAGGTCTGCTGGACGGCGTCGCGATCAGCGGCGGAGAGCCGCTGCTGCAGCCGGATCTGGCGGATTTCCTCCGCAGGATAAAAGACCTGGGATATAAGATAAAGATGGATACCAACGGCTTTTTCCCGGACCGGCTCCGGAAAGTAGTCGAGGAAGGTCTCGCGGACCGGATTGCGATGGATGTGAAAAACGCACCCGACCGATATCCCGAAACGGTCGGGCTCGCCAACCCGGATATGGGCGCCGTGACGGCGAGCAAAGAGTATCTGCTTGCGTTCGGCGGAGATTACGAATTTCGCACTACGGTCGTCCGGGGACTGCATCGGCGGGAAGACATTGCCGAGGCTGCCCGCTGGATTGCGGGAGCCAGGGAATACTATCTGCAGCAGTATGTGGATTCCGGGGATATTCTGCAGGCGGAAGGACTGGAGGCCTATACGCCGGAGCAGATGGAGCAGTTCCGGATTGCCGCGGCCCGCTATGTGCCGTCGGTACAGTTGAGGGGCGTTGAAATAGTTGGAAAGAAAAATCCTGAAGGGGTGTAATAAACAATGTATGACGTAATCAAAAGAGACGGAAAGCAGGTAGAATTCAATCTGCAGAAGATTTCGGATGCGATTCGGAAGGCATTTGATGCCACGGAAACCGAGTACAACGAGGACATTATCGATTTCCTTGCACTGAAAGTTACGGCCGATTTCCAGCCCAAGATCAAAGAGGGAACGATTGCCGTTGAAGATATTCAGGACAGTGTCGAAACCGTTCTCAGCCGCGCCGGCTACGAAACCGTTGCGAAGGCGTACATTCTGTACCGTAAAAACCGCGAGAAGCTCCGCAATGCCAAATCAACCTATCTGGACTATGCGCAGACGGTGAACCAATACATCAACGCTTCCGACTGGCGCGTGAAGGAAAATTCAACGGTCACGTATTCGGTCGGCGGCCTGATCCTTTCAAACTCCGGAGCTATTACGGCAAACTACTGGCTGAGCGAAGTCTACGACGAGGAAATCGCCAATGCGCACCGCCACTGCGACATCCACCTGCACGATCTTTCCATGCTGACCGGCTACTGCGCAGGCTGGAGCCTCAAGCAGCTGATTCAGGAAGGCCTTGGCGGCGTCCCGGGAAAAATTACTTCCAAGCCGGCAAGCCACCTGTCCACGCTCTGCAACCAGATGGTAAACTTCCTCGGCATCATGCAGAATGAATGGGCCGGAGCCCAGGCATTCTCCTCGTTTGACACGTATCTTGCGCCGTTTGTGCGGGTAGACAACCTGAGCCAGAAAGAGGTCAACCAGTGCGTACAGTCCTTCATCTACGGCGTCAATACACCGTCCCGCTGGGGATCGCAGGCACCCTTCTCCAACATTACGCTGGATTGGGTTTGCCCCCCGGATCTGAAGGACCAGAAAGCCATCGTCGGCGGCCGGGAAATGGACTTTACCTATGGCGACTGCAAGAAGGAAATGGATATGGTGAACAAGGCGTTCATCGAAATCATGCTGGAAGGTGACGCCAACGGACGCGGATTCCAGTACCCCATCCCCACCTACTCCATTACCAAGGACTTTGACTGGTCGGAGACGGAAAACAACAAGCTTCTGTTTGAAATGACCGCAAAATACGGCACACCGTATTTTTCCAACTACATCAACTCCGATATGGAACCGTCCGATGTGCGTTCCATGTGCTGCCGTCTGCGGCTGGATCTTCGCGAACTGCGGAAAAAATCCGGCGGATATTTCGGCTCCGGCGAATCGACCGGCTCCATCGGCGTTGTTACGATAAACCTGCCGCGGATTGCCTACCAGGCGAAGGACGAAGCGGATTTCTATCGGCGTCTGGACCATATGATGGATATATCTGCCCGATCCCTGAAAACCAAGCGGACGGTCATTACGAGGCTTCTGGAAGCGGGACTGTACCCGTATACCAAGCGGTACCTGGGAACCTTCAACAATCACTTTTCCACGATCGGTATCCTCGGCATGAACGAGGCGTGCCTCAACGCAAACTGGATCCGCGAGGATCTTACGGATCCCAAGGCGCAGACCTTTGCGCAGCAGGTCCTGCACCATATGCTGGAACGGCTGAAGGACTATCAGGAAAAGTACGGGGATCTGTACAACCTCGAGGCAACGCCGGCAGAGTCGACTTCCTACCGGCTGGCAAAGCATGACGTGGAACAGTTCCCTGACATCATTACGGCAGCCCGTGCCGGCGGCACGCCCTATTACACAAACTCCAGCCATTTGCCGGTAGGCTATACGGAGGATATCTTCAGTGCCCTGGATATTCAGGATGAACTGCAGACTCTCTACACTTCCGGCACCGTGTTCCACGCGTTTCTGGGCGAAAAGCTCCCGGATTGGAAGGCGGCGGCGGCCCTGGTGCGGAAGATCGCGGAAAATTACAAACTTCCCTACTATACCATGTCCCCGACATATTCCATCTGCCCGGAGCATGGCTACCTGACCGGAGAGCAGCACGTCTGCCCGGTCTGCGGACAGCCGGCGGAAGTCTGGAGCCGCATCACCGGCTACTATCGCCCCGTGCAGAACTGGAACGCAGGCAAGACGCAGGAATTCAAGGAACGCAGAACCTATGATCTCAGTCGTTCCACCCTAACGCACAAGGGTCCTCTGCATCCGGACGCGCAGCCGGCGGAAGAACCCCGGAGCACAGCCTCGCAGGCGGAGGGCAGGACGGAGAAGGCAATGCTGTTCGCAACGCCGACCTGTCCGAACTGCCGCATGGCAACGACCTATCTTGACAAGGCCGGCTTTGCCTACGAAAAGCTGTACGCCGATGAGAACGCCGACCTGGCGCGGCAGTATGGCATTAAGCAGGCACCGACGCTGGTTGTGCCCGGCGCGGACGGCGTAACCAAATATGCCGGGGCACCTGCCATCAAGCAATTTTTGAACCAGCTTTGAAAAGTCCGGCGGCGCATTCTCGTGTCTTCAGATATGAGTAAGCCGCCGTTTTGCTTGTATCCGGTGGTGCAATATGGTATAATATAAACATGGATAAAAATATTTATAGTATTAATAATCAAAGTT
>OMTF01000001.1 GCA_900313925.1 uncultured Eubacteriales bacterium
AGACAGACAGACAGACAGACAGACAGACAGACAGACAGACAGACAGACAGACAGATAAGATTCGTCTGTCCTTTCGGGCTGCCTGTTCTCCATATAGCAACACGACGCACCGAGGCAAGGGGCTTATTGCGCCCTGCGGCAGCGGTGCGTTTTTGCGTCTAAAAGGGGGTGGTGCGTATTGAGCCACCCGATTTACGCCAGCCGGGATAAACCCGGCTGACCCGTCATAGATACCATTTCAATCTTAATACGAAGATACAGGAGGAGAAAATGAGCGAAAAGAAAATTACGGCTCCGCTGATCGTGGATGAAGCGGAAAACATCGCAAAGAAGGGCGAGATCAAAGTACCGGAGATCCCGCAGGACCCCGACCCTTGCGGCAACGGCAGGAAGCCCAAGCTGCCGAAGCCGCCGAAGAAAAAGCCGCTCGATCCGCGGCTGGAACGAAACAAAACAAAGAGGTGAAGAACATGAAGAATACAAGAATAACACGGTTTTTCAGCCTGCTCCTCGCCCTTGTGATGGTGGCGGGGCTTATGCCGATGACACAGGTGGCGTATGCGGCAGGCACGGACAAGGCGATTCAGCTTGTAGAAAGCGCTACTGCGGCAAATATCGCAGGCGGACAGGAAAGCATTATTTATTTTGGAAACTATAACCAAGGTGTGGTTAGCTTAAGTCCTAAGACATTCAGTGTCGATCCAATCAAATGGCGGGTACTGGAAAACGAAACCGGCAATTTGTTTTTGCTCTCAGACCATATTCTTGATCAATCTGCATATAATACTGTATACCGGCACACTGGTACAGGGCCGTCAGGCCACGCCGCATTTCAAGCTGAAGGAGCTGGAAAACAAGCCTTCATCCGAATGGGTCCGCGTCACCGACGCACATGAGGCGATCATCAGCAAGGATGTGGTAACCTATGACGATATTAAGGGCGAAACCATGATCTTTCTGGAACCTACGAAATGTCCGATTGAGATGACCGCTCTGCAGTCCAGCCTGCGTGCAATGTCTCCCACTTCTATGCTGTATTACTGCGATTCTTCCAGAATAAGCAGCACCATGATTAAAGCCGGGATCGGTATTTCCGTTATGCCGGATTTCGAGTGCCCCTTTGACCCGGGTCTTGCAACCGTTCCCTTCGACATTGACAGAACTCTTTCCTATGGCATTGCCTGTCACAAATCTCAAAAGACCGAAGATGTGAAGGAATTTATCCGTGCGGCGAAAAGTGTATATGAAGAGCATCGATCTTCGTAGCGCATTGTTCTATTTGACAGAGCAGGCAGAGCCTCGGCTCTTCCTGCTCTTTTCTGTTCCGGCTTACTCTGGATCCTTCGATGCGCTGTTCTCCTCTGCGCCGTTCGGATTTGCATCCGGTTCGGGGCTGATCTCGCCGCCCGCCAGATCAAGCTGACGCTGATTGATGAACTTTGTTGCGATGAAGTAGCAGACAACAAGCACCGCCAGGATGTAGGACGTTACATGCATCGCATCGTAGCCCAGGCCGCCGCCGGTAAGGGCTTTCGTAAGGGGAAGCAGAACAACGGAGATGGCGAACAGTCCGATTCCCATGCACACGCCCAGTATGCTGGAGGCAAGGGTGGAAGCTGCGCCGGCGAGTCTGTTCATGCTTCCGAATGTCGCAGGCATATACCATCCCTGCGCAATACCGACCAGAATGATTCCAATATAGAATAACGTCAGGGACTGCGCGTATGCGATGACAATCATGCCTGCCGAAAAGATCAGAAAGGATACGGGGATCGCCCATTTCCGGAAAATCTTTTCAAACCAAGCGTAAATCAGGGACGTAACCAGTGAGCAGACGCACAGCACGGAAAACATCGTTCCGCTCAGGGCGGACGAGCCAAGTCCTGCCTGCTCAAGCTGGAATGTCAGTCCTTGGTTTAGGCATGTGTAGCACATCTCGTAAAGTATGACAAGAACCGCAAATACCCAGAAAATTCCGGGCAGTTTGGCCTTCGTCTTCCTTCCGCTGTCCTTCGCGGACTGCTCCTGGGGGGGCGGAGCCGGCCAGTCGTCTTTTTTCGGCAGATAAGAAAATGCCCAGATGCCGATTACGCAGAAGATGGCGGTAGAGAACGCCCATCTCCAGCTCAAGGCCTCGACCAGTACCCCAATAAGGTAGCTGGCAATCACGCCGCCGAAGGATTGAATGAAGTTCTGAAACCCAATGTACTTTGATACTTTTCCCGTATTCCAGTAAAACTCAACTGGCAGGGACGGAGGGAACGGCTGGATAATTCCTAGCCCAATTCCGGCAAGAATCCGTGTAAACATAAACCATCCGAAACTGCCCGCAACAAGCCAGGCAAGTCCGTTGGCAATCGCAAATACTGTCATTCCGGTCATGCAAATGGTCCGTTTGCTGACCCTCGTAGATAAGCCTCCGACAATCAGCTGCACCGGCAGCGAGATCAGCGCGGGGATGGAAAACGCAAGCGATATCATCGTCTGCGAGATATCGGGATACGCTTTCGCGCAGTCCGCCGTTGCGATATTAGAGTACTGGAAAAACAGCATTACAAAGGAAACGTAGAACACGGCAAGATACGTTTTCCAATTCTGCCATTTCGTTTTTTGCATCATGAGAGTCCTCACTTCTTTTTCGCATATTTGCTGAAGGTAACGATGAGGGGGGCGCATAGGAAGCCTGTCCCGTCTTTCCCTAGACAGGTTTCCTATGCGAAAAATCTAATGTATGAAGAAGCTGCCGCATCGGGGGGAGTTAAATTCCCGGTAATCTCCGAATGGCAGGCGCTTTACAGCTTTCCTTCCGCCATGGCTTTCGCAACGGTCTTACCCGTCTTGTAGCCTCCGAAGTAAGCCCAGGGTCCTGCCCAGCAGAACCCATCTCCGCCTGTGCCGGCACCGACCAGTCCGCTTGCGATATTGCCGGTAGCGTAAAGTCCTTCCACCGGAACTTTATGCCGCAGTACCTGGAATTCATCCGTAATGGCAATGCCGCCGTTAATATTGTCCAGTCCCTGTACGCCACGGACCACATAGAACGGTGCTACCCGGATGGATTTCAGCCATTTGGGCTGCTTTCCAAGCTCCGCGTCGAATCCTTCCTCCGCGAAACGATTCATTCGCGCAACCTGCGCCTTGAATACGTCGTGATCGCAGCCGATAAAGTCCGCCACTTCATCAAGCGTCTGGCAGACCTTCATCGTACCGAACTTTTCTTCCTGCTCCTTGTAATGCGCCGGCAAATCATTCATCCAGCTCATGACGTCCGCATTGCCGAAATACTTTACGGCGCCCGGATCATCTGTGTTCATGTTGCCCGCAAAATCGTCGTTTACCGTCTGCGCGAAATTGTCTTCGTAGCCGTTAATCCGTATTTTCAGCCGCATCATTTCCTGAATGTGCTCTTCATCGATGATGGCGTAGCATGTCGTGTCGGGCTCGCGGGACAGAGCGTTTCCGATGATTACATGATCATCCGTGGTCGCGGACAGATCTTCATTAATGAAGCGTTTTCCGAATTTATTGACCGTCATCATCTCCGGGCGGTGCAGAAGCATGACGCCGCGGTTGGAGGTCAGTGCGTCCGGACCATAATAATGGAATCCCATAATTCCCTTATCGCAGCCAATATCCTGCGCCATCGTATAACCTTCTCCCTGCAGCCACGGCAGGTCGGATACGATTCTCATATGATCCGCGTCAAAATTAACTTCCGGGAAAAGTTCCTGGCGCAATTGCTTGTTGCCGGTAATGGAGCCGGTGGAAATGAGAACGGCTCTTGCTTTAATGTCATATTTTCCGTCTTTGTCTTCAACCTGTGCGCCGATGACTTTTCCGTTTGCATCCTGAAGCAGCTTTTTCGCACGGGTTTCATTCACAAGGTGTACGCCGCCGATGCGGTCAATTTCCTCGAGCAGCTTGTCCATAATCACAACGCCTGTATCCATGGACCCGATTGTGCCTGTCTCATGGATATGCGCAACGCGTCGCGTACCCGTCATTGCACGAACATCCTGCCATTCGACGCCCAGAGACTCCAGCCACGCGTGACGGTCGCTGCTGTCCATAAACATTTCCCAAATCAGTTTGTTATTCTGCATGTAATGGTTCGCATGCGTGACTTCCTTCGCGAAATCATCCGCATGTACGTGCACACCATGTCTGCGCTGGTACGGCGTATCGACGCCGGCAAGGCTCATCTGCATGCGCCCTGAGCCGCCGAAGATTTTCCGCACCTCAATAACCGTGACATCCTTGACGCCGGCTTCCCTGGCTGAAATTGCGGAAGTAAGGCCCGAGCAGCCTCCTCCTAAGATAAGATAATCCGTGCTTGTAACTCTGCTCATTTTTTTCATTCCTTTCTTATAGATTTAATTTCTTACGTTGCTATTCGAAGCCTTGCTGCTGGAAAGTTTAGAGGAAAGCATCGGTTCCGGTCGCAACGGGCAGGGGGATTGCTTGTTAATACAATAACGCTCTTACTATTAATTGTATAATTTAAATAATGCATATTTTATAAATTATTTTTATTATTAATGGAACTGTGCACAACAACTGTCAAATATTATTCTTTCGGATTTGGGCATTTTCTCTATGCCCTCCCGTGAAAAGCAACTTTCCGGTCCGTGTTCCCGTTGATTTTAAATTCTCCTGCGATTCCGGATTGCGATCGAAAAAGCCGCCTTCCCACACGATGCCGGACAAACTGGGCTTCGTCCGAAAAGCCGCCCGAATCTCTGCCCGGGGGGTCTCTTGAGATCGAGCCTCCGCTTTACAGGAACTTTACCGCACGCGGTTGCGAACTTTACAGGTCGAATGTTACAATATCCTATATCTGTTAATTTATTAACTATTCGCATATTCATAAAGAAGGAAGGAACACAATATGGAACTGGAGGTCCGCGACATCCGCAAGTCTTTCGGGGACACCGAAATCCTGCACAGCATCCGCTTCCGTGTCGAAGGCGGTCGGGCGATGGGCTTTCTCGGACGCAATGGCGCCGGAAAATCTACGACCTTCCGCTGCCTGATGCAGGTTTTCCGCCAGGATTCCGAAGAGTTTCTCCTGGACGGGCAGAAACTGGATCTTGCCAAATACAGGGTCGGCTACCTGCCGGAGGAGCGCGGAATGTACAGCAAGGTAAAGCTGAAGGATCAGCTTTCCTATTTTGCCCAGCTGAAAGGGGAATCGAAAAAGCCCGCTATGGAGGACGGCCTGAAATGGATTCATTATTTTGAGCTGGATGCATACGCGGATAAACCGCTGGAAACACTTTCGAAGGGGAATCAGCAGAAAATTCAGATTTCGCAGGCATTCCTGAATGACCCGGATCTGGTTATCCTCGATGAGCCGTTTTCCGGGCTGGATCCGGTCAATGCGCAGGTCTTCACCGAAGTCATCAAGGACCTGGTATCCCGGGGAAAGCTCGTCATTTTCTCCTCCCACCAGATGTCTTACGTGGAAGACGTCTGCGATGATATCACCCTTATTGACGCAGGCCGCATTCTCCTGACCGGAAGTCTGGAGAAAATTAAGGAGAAAGAGGGCGAAAACCGCTACTATTTCGAATGCGTCGAAGGGAAAGCGGAGCCGCTGTCCGCCGCTCTATCCGCTGCCGGTCTTTCGGTCCGAATGAGGGGGAATCGGCTGATTACGGAGAAAAAGGAGTCTGCCATTCGGAAGGTACTTTCCGAGCATTTTGAAGAGATTCTGGAATGCGGAACCTACCGTCCGTCACTGCAGGACATTTTCATAGAATACGCGGGAGGGCACAATGCGCAATAATTTTTGGGTTGTATTTCGATTCGAGTACCTGCAGCAGGTGCGGAAGAAAGCTTTTCTTATAAGCACCGCCGTTATCGCCGTGGCAATCATTGTCCTGGGCCTGCTTTCACCGAAGCTGCTCGGGCGTGCCGGAGGTACGGATTCGTCCGTCATCGACGGCGGCGTCTATTATGGCGTCCCCGAAATGAAAGGGATGCTTCCCTTTGCGGATCAGTATGTCTACGACAGCGAAGAAACGCTGCGCAGCGCTGTGGAAAAGGGAGATATTTCCATCGGCTACGATATTCAGGATGAGATGCATCTCGTTTTGATCTACTCTACCTACGGAATGAATGAAGCCGAAAGCGAGTCCCAGAATCCCGTGATCAATTTTCTGCAGGAGTACCATACGGAAAAGCGGCTGCAGGAGGAAGGCGTTTCCCCTTCGGTCTACACCTCCATCCGCGAAGAGACGGTGCAGGTTCAGCGGGATATTCTTGGAAACGACAGCACTTCCCGCTACTTTATAAACCTGCTTTATGTCATCCTTGCCTATATTGTCGTGATCGCATACGGGCAGACCGTAGCCAACGCCGTTGCCCGCGAGAAAGACACAAAAACCATGGAGCTTCTGATCACCAGTACCGATCCGAAATCGCTGATTCTGGGCAAGGTATTCGCAACGATGGCGGTCGTGATGACCGCACTGCTGCTATATCTTCTCTGCGGACTGATCCCGTATTCTATCGTACGCGATCAGCTCCCGGAGCAGGTCCGGCAGCTGCTTCAGCAGACGATTCCCACGTCCGTTCTGCTGGTATACCTTCTGTTCTTCCTGCAGGGGATGCTGCAGTATCTTTTCCTTTTCGCCGCCCTTGGCTGCACCGTTTCCCGGGTCGAGGACGTTGGTTCTGCCATTTCGTCCGTCATGCTATTTATCATCCTTGCCTATATGGTCGCTTTCATATCGCTCTTCGGGTCGGATCCCGCCGCCGTGCAGGTCGTCTCCTGGATTCCGTTCTTCTCCATGCTCGTCATGCCGATCCGGTACTCCAATGGTTTCGTCGGGCTTTCCTCCGTGGTTCTGTCCTTGATCATCAGCCTCGCTTTTACCGCCTTCATGGCGTATCTCTGCGTGCGCATCTACCGCTGGGGAACACTCCATTACGGAAAGCGGACGGGGCTTATTAAGATCATCCGAAAGGCGTTTTCCGAAAAGAGCTAGCAGCCCGAACTCCCGCTATTAAAAGATTTACGCTTTTCCATAGGCAGAAAACAGCCGGAGAGCCGCGCCGCATGGCCGGTCCTCCGGTTTTTGACGATAAGGGAGCTTTCGCCGTCTACCCTTCTTCGGGAAGATACATCTGGCGGAGCATCCTAAGACCGGTTTCCGTCCGAAACACCCGGTCCCGGAAGGAAGCGATCGCCGCCCGGCTCATCTGTGATTCCTCCGCGTTTACAAGAAAATCCGCTTCCAGCAGAATCTGGTAGTCCGGTCCATCCGTTTTTTCGTACGTATGGTGGTGCGCCACGAGCCAGACGACACGCTGCAGGCACTTTTCGGAAAGTCCGAAGCCGTCGTAAAATTCCCGAGCCAGCGATTCTCCTTCCGCTTCCTGCGCCCTGCCGTTCGTATTGCCGTATTTCTTTCTGCACAGAGGGCAGGCGATATCGTGGACAATCGCCGCAAGCTCCAGCGTCTGCAGCGTTTCCGGCGAAAGCCCCTCGGCAAGCCCGATCGCCCGGGAAAATCCCCAGACCTTCATAAAGTGACTGATGTCGTGCAGAGGCACCTGACTCTGCTTTGTATAAAAGTGAATCATGTTCCGGATCGCGTCGGAAACCGGTTCTCTCATCGCTGCCTCCCCTTTCTGGCTTCGTTCTGCCTTCCGCTTCGGCACGGCCGCCGACCCGTTTACCGGGTCGGAAGCCTTTTCTCCCCGTTCCGCACCCGGCGGAGGTCCAGCAGCATCATATCAAAATCGTAATACTGATCCCCGATGCGGAAATATGCCGGGAAGGTTCCGATCGTACGGAATCCGTATTTTCGATACAGATGAATCGCGGCGGCGTTGTCCGCACGGACATCCAGGCTGATCACTTCAATGCCGCTGTTTTCCGCGTAGGTAATCAGCTGTTCCATCATCCGGCTTCCAAGCCCTTGATTCCAGTACTCTTTCCGTACGCTGATCCCCAGTTCCGCCCGGTGGCGCATCCGCCCCGGCATGCCGGTGAGGCTGCCGTCCGCGATCAGAATTCCGTTCCGCCAAGCCCCGTAATGCACGCTATGCAGGTTCGCGTGGATGAGCTGCAGGTAGTTTCGCTCCTCCTCCGCAGAAAGCGGCAGTCCTTCCGCGCCGAAGGTCAGATTGTCGGTCTCCCCGCCAATGGCACATAGATACGCTAAAGCCTGTTCCGCATCCGCCGGAAGGATTTCCCGAACGATAATTTCCTCCATACTTTCCTCATTTCCGCGCCTTCCGTTGCGCGTCCGAATGTTCCGCTTCGCCAGCAGCGGTTCGGGCGCTCGGCCGGATCGTGCTTCCGATTTCCCCCCTGCCGTCCGGATCCATCCCGGCGGCAAGGCAGCCGCCGCGAAAGGCCCCGCTCTTCTCCGGCGGAACGTTTTCCCCGCTTCCTGTTGCTGGCTCTTTATTACTCACCAAGAAGCTCCTGGGTTTCCTTCAGCTTCGCATACAGCCCGTTGCGCTCGAGAAGTTCTTTCTCCGTTCCGCTCTCTGCGACGCTCCCCTTCTCAATTACCACAATCCGATCCGCGTTGCGGACCGTGGAAAGGCGGTGCGCAATGACAAAGGAGGTCCGCCCCCTCATCAGAGAATCGAAGCTGCTTTGAATCTTTCGCTCCGTCACGGTGTCCAGGGCGGAGGTCGCTTCATCTAAGATTAAAAGCTTCGGATTCTTCAGGAAAATTCTTGCTATGGCGATCCGCTGCCGCTGTCCTCCCGAAAGGCGCGTTCCCCGTTCGCCCACATAGGTATCAAAGCCGTCCTGCATTTCCAGAATCTCTTCGTAAAGCTCCGCTTCCCTGGAGGCGGCAATTACTTCCTCATCGGTGGCGTCCGGCCGCCCATACCGGATATTTTCCCGGATGGTATCCGGAAAAATAAATACGTCCTGCTGTACGATGCCCACGGCCTTTCGCAGAGATTCCTTTGTCACGTCCCGGATGTCCGTGCCGTCAATGCGGATCGCACCGCTTGTTACGTCGTAAAATCTTGGAATCAGCTGACAGAGCGTCGTCTTTCCGCCGCCGGTCGTCCCGACCACGGCGGTCATCGTACCTCCGTCTACATGCAGATCGATGTCATGGAGAACCCTCTGTCCGTTCGCGTAGGAAAACGATACGTGATCGATATCGATCCGTCCTTCCGTTACGCGCAGTTCCCCGGCATCGTCCTTTTCCTGCACTGTCGGTTTCTCCGCCATCAGCTCGGAGAAGCGCTGCAAGCCGGCGTAGCCGCTGGCAAAGACTTCCACAAACTGCGTAAGCTTCCGGATGGGTGAGATAAAAGTCGTAATATAAAGAGTGAATGTGATCAGATCGATATAGTTCATCCGGTCGCGCATGATGAGGTAGCCGCCGATGGCGATAGCCACCACCGGCATAATGCCCATGAACAGTTCCTGGCTTGCATTGAACAGACCCATCGCCTGATAGAAATCCGTTTTGGAGTTTCTGTATTCGCCGTTCACGCAATCGAACCGCCGGCGCTCAATCGGCTCATTTGTGAAGGCTTTGGCTGTTTTAATTCCGGATAGACTCGAGGCTATATCCGCGTTGATTAAGGCGAGCTTCTCCTTTACGTTCCGGGACGTTTCCGAAAGCTTCCTGCGGAGCTTCAGGATGACCCAGAGCGATACGGGCAGAAGCAGGGAAACGAGAAGCGCGAGTCTCCATTCCATCCGAAACATCATGACAAGGGCTCCGACAATCGTAAGGCATGAAATCAGGAGATCCTCCGGTCCGTGGTGCGCCAGTTCCGTAATTTCAAAGAGATCTCCGGTAAGCCGGCTCAGGAGGCTCCCGGTGCGTTTCGAATCATAAAACTCGAAATCCAGCGTCTGCAGATGCCGGAAGAGATCCGCACGCATGTCCGTTTCAACCCGTATGCCGAACATGTGTCCCCAGTAGGTCATGATATAGTAGCAGAACGCCCGCAGAACGAAGGAAGCGGCGACGATCAGCATGACCGTAAAGAAAGCCCGGTACGCTTTTTCGGGCAGAAGGCTGTACATCGCCCGCCGGGAAGCGTACGGGAACATGAGATCCACGCAGGAAGCCAGTACGGCGCAGAGCATATCAAGAAGAAAGAGCTTTCGATGCGGTTTGAAATAACGCAGCAGTGTTCGAATCATGGAAGGATCTCCTGCCCTGAAAATTGCGGCGCTTTTATATTAGATGCCGACAAGGTGCGTGTCGCGCCGAAGATAGTCCACCATGTCTCGAATTGTCTCTTTCGGATCCCGGGAGCGGTAGCCCAGTTCCCGGCTGGCCTTTTCGTGGCTGAAAAGTGCGTTGCTCTTCAGCGTATGCAGAGAATACGCAGTATAAAGCGGCCGTCTGCCCGTAAGCCGGCAGTACATCGACACGAAAGGAAGGCCTGCCCGTGCGATCCGAAGCGGAATTTTCGGAAGCTTTTTCTTTCCGGTAATTGCCCCGACTTCCTGAAGCACTTCCTCAATTGTCAGATAATGCCCGCTCAGAATATACGATTCACCGCGTCTTCCCTTCTCACAGGCCGAAAGGCATCCCTCCGCGACATCCCGGACATCTGTAAAATCATACCCGCCGTCTACAATCGCAGGCAGTCCGCCGGATAGATATTCTTTCGCCAGCTGGACAAGGTGGTTTCTTCCGTCGTCGTACGGGCCGATAATGCCGGAAGGCAGCGTGATGACCGCGTCAAGCCGGTCCAGGTTTTCCATGACGCTGCGGGCGCCCAGCGCCTTCGTCTTCGCGTAGCCGCCCGTTACCCGCTCCGGATCATAGTCCCGGATCTCCGTCTGTACCGTTCCCTGCGGAAGTTCCGGAATAGCATGTACGGAGCTGACGTGGACCAGTCTTCGCACGCCGTATCGAATGCACGCGTCGATCACGCTCCGAACTCCCAGCACATTCGTGCGGTACATTTTTTCCGTAATCTCCTCCTGAATGGAGATTACCGCCGCGGTATGAATCACGAACGTATCTTCCCCCGCGAAGTTCCGGAAGAGAGGTTCAAGGGATTCCCGGTCTGCGACATCCCCCTGAAAATACTGGATATTCTCTCCTGTAATCCGCGGTTTTCCTCTTCGGCTCAGCAGCGCCCGAACCTGGCAGTTTCTGCTCTGCAGTTTTCGCAGAATTGTGCTTCCGAGATGCCCGGCCGCACCGGTGATAATATAGTTCATACTTTTTCCCCTCTATATTTCCGCCGCTTCTTTTTCCTGTTCCTCCAAAGGCGGCCGTATGACTGCGGCCGCTTTAACCTGTTTTCCTTGTTCCACATCCGCCCAGAATCCCGCGTCACTCTTCATCTTCCCCGGCGTCCCGATCCCTTTTTTGAGAACAATAAGCACCGGGCACAGTGCGTAAGCTGCGGGGCATCGAAGACGGCAAACCGGGAGGGGCGGTCCCCGCGATGGGAAGCGTTCCGGTTCAGGCCCCCGATCCGGATTCCGTTTACGAGCTGTATTCGATGCCGTCCGTCAGGTCTGCCCGCAGGCGGTATTTCTCGTCCCGCTGCGCATCCAGTTCCCCGCCGAGACAGCGGTACACTTTTCCTGCCATTTTATCATGGACCGCGTCACTGAATTTTCTCCGATCCGTGTAGTGTGCAAAGTCCGCCATTTTTCCGCTCCCTTCATGGATTTTCGCAGCAGGCGGAAACAGGATTTCGGTTGCGGATAAAAATCCGTTTATAGACATGTTTTCCGTTTACATAGCACTGTCTTCGCCCGCCGCCCCCGATAAAAAGGCCGTTGGAGAAGCCGGTGCCTTCCGCTTCATCGGCGCCAAGAATCTGAAACTCCTTCGGTGAGTAGGAAAACAGGATCGTAATCGGAACGCCCATGGCGCCGTCATAATCGTACGGGATATTTCGGATCCGCCCGACTTCAATCGCCCGGTAATTGTCATACGGCGGGTACTCCGCTTCGTTTCCCCGATAATGGGCGATCATTTTTTCCGGGTCCAGCCTGCCGTCCGTATGCCAGAGCCCGTCGCGCCGGTTCTGCACATCCATATTGGTATACCACACGACATTCCCAAACTGCTTTGCCGTACCGTCCGGCTGCAGAAACTGCTTGGGCTGCGTATAGCCGAGCCACATTCGATTGCCCTTGATAAGGGGAAAGACTTCCTTATAGGTTATGGCGTTCATGTTCCCGATAATCAAAAACTGCTTCTGATGCCGGATGAGCTGCTGAATATACGGCCGAAACAGGGAAAACGGTTCATTGGTGCAGATGATGTCCGCCTTGTCCAGAAAGCAGAGGCAGTCCCGGCTCCGAAAATCCCCCGCCGAAAACTGTCCGTCGCTCCGAATCCGGATACGGGATTCCCCTGCTCCGTCGTAGATTGTGAGGTATGTTTCCTCTTCCTCCGGAACGCAGTGGGTCGCCATCAGCTCCCGCAGCCTGAATTCCTCAAAATGGTCCCGGAAATAGTTCCAGAAATTGGAATGCTTCGGGTCATCGCAATTGCAGTACACCGATTTGCCGGAAAACTGCTCCGCATACCGGCTGACCTCGTTTGATACGTCTTCGTACCGGGTATAAAATTCGTCATTTTTCGCCGCTTTCGCAGCGTTGAGATAAACGTTTGTACTCACTTGCAGCAATCCTTTTCAGATACTTCCTGAAAATCCAGACCGGTCATGCTATTGCGGTCTGAATCTTTTTTTTATTTTATCACGAAGACACGGGTTCTGCATAGTCCGGCACCCGCGCCGATGTGCATCTCGCAGGCGGCGGAATCCTTTTCTTTTCCGCGCGGAAGAAATTTAAATCAATTCGAAAAAATACCGCACGATCGTCTCCGGAGACTCCTGAAATCCGCTTTTTACCCAGATGGAAACGAGCTCCGCGAAAGAGGTTACATAGAAGCTTTCCGCATAAGCCTTCGGAACCGAAGCGGGGAGCAGTTCCTTCATCCCCTCAAAAGCTCTAGTCAGCTGTTCCTTGAATGCGGCGGCGACAATTCTTGCCGCCTCCGGGATTCTTGACGCGGTTGTCGGCGCGCTGGTACATAATGCCGGTTCCGTGTTTGTCGTGCTGAATTCCCTGTTTCTGCTTTCCGCAAAGGACGGAGAACCGCAGCAGAAGCATTAAATCCCGCCAAAGATCGCCCCCGGCGCCCGCAGGCCATTCCGCACGCGCCGCCCCTCCGGAGCCCTGTGCGGAGTGCCTTGCGCCGAATTTGCAGGATTTTCCTCCATTCGCCCTTTCCGCGCTGCAGTACCGCTTTTCACAGCTGCGTCCCCACGGAATTTTCCCCCGCGATTCATGGCATCTGCGCGGCAGATATGGTATGATTTTCATGGTCGGCTTCCGAAGGCCGGCCATTGCAGGATTGATTCCTTCAGTCGGAAAATGCAGGAGGCATTCGCTATGCGGGAAAGTACAAAACAGGATTTGCTGAAAACCGGGATCTGCATCGTTGCGGGAACCTTTCTGATGGCGCTTTCCACAAACCTGTTTTTTACTCCGACCCATTTGGTTACGGGCGGATTCACCGGACTGGCAATACTGATCCAGGCATGGACGCAGGGCCTTCTGGAAGGCGGCGTTCCCGTGTGGCTAAGCAACGCTGTCCTGAATATTCCGCTGCTTCTTTTTTCCATAAAAATACGAGGCTGGAATTTCATCCGGCGTACGCTGATCGCTTCCGTCCTCTATTCCCTATGGCTTTTTCTTATCCCGGAATACGGGCTGGTGCAGAACCTGTTCCTGAATTCGACAATCGGCGGGGCGATCATGGGAATCGGGCTTGGCTATGTCTTTCTTGGCAAAGCGACAACGGGCGGAACGGACACGCTGGCCGCGCTTCTGCAGCATTATCTCCCGCATCTCCGCACTGCCACGATTCTTCCGGCTATGGACGGAATCGTCGTTTTTCTTTCCATCTGGGTCTTCGGCATCGAAAGCTCCATGTTTGCCGTCATTTCCGTTGTGATCAGCGGCATCGTTTCCAACCGGGTGATCAGCGGCGCGCGAAATGCCTACGTCACCTATATCATCTCCGACCGCTATGAAGAGATCTCCGCGGAAATGATGCGGGAGCTCAACCGCGGCGTCACAAAGATTCAGGGCATCGGCATGTATACGAACGCGGAACGACCGATGCTCTTCTGTGCCATTTCCGACCGGCAGGTCCCGCTGGTAAAGGAAATTGTGGCAAGGTATGACAGCAGCGCCTTCCTTATTATCACGGAGGCGACGGAGGTGCGCGGAGAAGGTTTTCTCCGGTACACGCATGAAGAAGTATAGAAGCACGGTAAATCTGCCTTTGTTAAATATTCTCTGCGCGGGTTGGTCGAAATGACTTCCGAAATCCGAAACTGCCGCAGGTTTCGTGATATTCGTGATATTATCACGGAAAGTGCTCCGGGTTTTGCATATAATCAGTCCAGAAACAAAACAGAAGGAGGACTTTTCAAATGTCTGCTATCAATGTCAATAAAAATAATTTCAATGAGGAAGTTCTGCAGTCGGACAAGCCCGTGCTGATAGACTTCTGGGCTTCCTGGTGCGGTCCCTGCCGCATGGTGTCTCCCGTTGTGGAGGAGATTGCAAGCGAGCGCTCCGACATCAAGGTCGGAAAGGTCAATGTCGATGAGGAGCAGGAGCTTGCGATGCAGTTCGGCGTTATGAGCATCCCCACGCTGGTGGTCATGAAGGACGGCAAGGTTGTCAGCCGGGCCGTGGGTGCAAGACCGAAGGCACAGATTCTCGAGATGCTGTGAAGGAGGCTTCGAAATGGGATTTTTCGATTTCCTGAAAGGACCGGACATCAACCAGAGCGTAGAGGAGTTTTCCTCCACGCCCGGCGCCGTTCTGCTGGACGTTCGTTCCAAGGGAGAGTATGCCGGCGGGCACATTCCCGGAAGCAAAAATGTTCCTCTGGACAGAATTAGCAAAGTTTCCGGAGTCGTAAAAGAAAAGACCGCGCCGGTCTTTGTCTACTGTCTCAGCGGCGCCCGCAGCCGGCAGGCGGTCGGGTACATGCAGCAGATGGGGTATACCAATGTGAGAAATATCGGCGGCATCTCAAGCTGGCGGGGAAAAGTCGTACGGTAGCCGCTGCCGTCCCCGCCGGAAACCGCAGGTCCGGAAGGGAATGGCCCACCGGAGAAATCTGCGAAAGCCGGAGATTCCATAACCCTATAACGGAAAGAAAGGAGAAACCGCTCCTCCCCCGATCGCAGGAACGGAGGTTCGCGGCATAAGTTCTATGAAAGTTGTCATTATCGGCGGCGTGGCCGGCGGTGCGACCGCGGCAGCCCGCATCCGCAGATTGGATGAGCAGGCGGAAATCGTGCTCTTTGAGCGTTCCGGCTATATTTCTTACGCCAACTGCGGACTGCCCTATTACATCGGCGGTGTCATTACGGACGAAGAGGAGCTGACGCTGCAGACACCGGAGAGCTTTTACGCCCGGTTCCGCGTCAATACGCAGGTGCATCATGAAGTCACGG
Organism: uncultured Eubacteriales bacterium; assembly: GCA_900313925.1. Lineage (GTDB taxonomy): Bacteria > Bacillota > Clostridia > Oscillospirales > Oscillospiraceae > UBA2922. The sequence continues at coordinate 15,466 of OMTF01000001.1, forward strand.
CGATTCATCCCGAATCCAGAACCGTTTCCGTCCGGAATTTAGAGACCGGTGCCGAATTTGAGGAAAGCTATGACAAACTTCTTCTTGCTCCCGGTGCAAAGCCCACGCAGCCGAAGCTTCCGGGCGTCGGCCTTAAGAAGGTGTTTACTCTGCGGACGGTAGAGGATACATTCGCTATCCGCCGCTACATCGACCGAAGCCATCCGCAGTCCGTCGTTCTGGCAGGCGGCGGCTTTATCAGTCTGGAGCTTGCGGAAAACCTGCGGGAACAGGGGCTGGACGTAACCATTGTGCAGCGTCCCAGGCAGCTGATGAAGCCCTTTGACGCGGACATGGCTGCCTTTATTCACGGGGAGATGCGCCGCAACGGCGTAAAACTGGAATTGGGAGACACCGTGGAGGGATTCGAAGAAAAGGACGGCGGTGTGGATGTCCTGCGGAAGGATCAGCCGCCGCTTCATGCGGATATGGTTGTGCTGGCTATCGGGGTCACGCCTGACAGCACGCTTGCGAAAGATGCCGGACTGGCGCTTGGCATTAAAGGAAGCATTGTTGTGAACGACCGAATGGAGACTTCCGTTCCCGATATCTATGCCGTAGGCGACGCCGTGCAGGTGAAGCATTTCGTTACCGGGGAGGACGCGGTAATTGCCTTGGCCGGACCTGCGAACAAGCAGGCGCGCATCGCAGCGGATAACATCTGCGGCGGCAGCAGCCGCTATCTGGGAAGCCAGGGAAGCAGCATCGTCAAGGTCTTCCGCATGACTGCTGCGGCTACCGGCGTCAATGAAACCAATGCGAAAAAAGCCGGGTTGGATGTAGACAAGGTCATTCTGTCGCCCATGAACCACGCAGGCTACTATCCTGGCGGAAAAATTCTGAATATGAAGGTCGTTTTTGAAAAAAGCACCTATCGCCTGCTGGGAGCGCAGATTGTGGGCTTTGAAGGGGTCGACAAGAATATTGACATCCTGGCTGCCGCCATTCACAGCGGGCTGAAGGCAACCGATCTGAAGGATCTGGATCTTGCTTACGCGCCTCCGTACTCATCCGCCAAAGCGCCCGTGAACATGGCCGGTTTCATCGCCGAGAATCTGAAAAACGGGCTTGTAAAGCAATGGTATCTGGAAGATGCGGACCGTCTGCCGCGTGACGGCAGCGTGATCCTGCTGGACTGCCGCACGCCGGAGGAATTTGCCCGCGGACATATCGAGGGATTCTTCAATATTCCGGTGGATGCGCTGCGGGAACGGGTCGGGGAGCTGGACAGCGCAAAGCCGGTCTACCTCATCTGCCAGAGCGGCCTGCGCAGCTACATTGCCTCCCGAATTCTGACGGCACGCGGGTATAACTGCTACAATTTTGCCGGAGGCTTCCGGTATTACGATGCCGTGCATAACGACTGTCTCCTTATTGAGCGGGCTACCGCATGCGGAATGGATCAGTAGCCGGGGCGTCCGCCTTCCTGCTGGAGGAGGCCGTCATTGAAGGTTCCCCGAAGCGGTGGATTGCCTATGAAACCATCGGAAACAATCTGGGCAATCCAGGGGAAGCGGTCACCCGGATGCTTCGCTGCTTTCAGACGGAAGACATTGTGAACCTCGCGCGGACCGTGTGCTCTTAAGGGCATTGAAATGTTAAAAGCCTTGGAGAACCCGTAGGAAAAATAGGCCGGCAGCGGCGCGGACCGGCTTTCGTCTCCGGCACTTTCTGCGGGTAAATGCGGCACGGCGGGAATTTCCCGCCGTTTGCCTTTATTTTTTCCTTTTACGAACGGAATCACCGTTTCGGAAGATTCCGAAAGGTCCGTTATCTAATTGAGCATTTGCATCTGCTGCGGAACCGGCACGGAAAAACGGGACAGCGCCGTTCCGTCAAGGTTCTCCCGCTGAAGCGATACGGCGGCAATCTGCGAGTTATCATACGTTTTAACGTAGTACATTCCCGTATCCTGATTCATGCAGGAGGAGTATACCGTGATATCGTAGCTGCCGTCTTCAAGCCGGCAGCACCCGCGGGGCATTTCCACGGAACTCAGGATGTGGAAAAACTGGCTGACGGCGGATTCTTCCGAATCACCGCAGATGGAATTCAGTTTGGCAAAGGCCGCCCGGACAAAGCGCGACGGAGACGATAAATCTCCGGGCAGACCAATCCCGCCCATTCCGGCGCAGAAGCGCGGCAGATCCACATCCGCCGCGAAGGAAGGCGCTCTTTCCCCCGGCGTTACATTTCGATATTGCGCCAAATGCAGAAGCTGGTAGTCAAACGGCGGGTTGTTTGTCATGACGCCGATCGGGTTGTCATAGACATGAAGGCCGTCGCGCAGCGGTTCGATGACCGTCGATCCGGTCTTGTCCGAAAGCATCCAGTGCAGGGGCGCGATGGGGAGTTTCTCGGAAAAGGAAATCTCTGCGAGCGTGACCCGGCGGAGGAGCTTCTCTGCTTCCTTTCGATCCCGGCACTGCGACAGAATCCATGGAATAAACTCAAACGGCGCAACAAGATCCCGGTCCGGAGTCTCTTCCGGCTTTTCAAAGAAGCTGTTCTCCGGGAAGTTCAGTCCCGCCATGGCTAATCCGTACTCATTGACTGCGTCATAATACAGCGGATATCCGTCAAGGACAAAAGCCATGCCGATCATTGCCGCGTGTTTCTCCAGCTCCCTTCCGTTTCGGAATCGAAGCTTATACCGCCGCGGCATGACCGCAATCGATTCTTCATAGGAGTAGTTTAAATCCAGATTTCTTCCGAAATAATGGCTTTTTGCCGTAAAAGATATACAGGTGCACATATCCGATTCCCTTCCCGTTGTGTCAGGTTTCCGCTTTTGTCGGTCCTATTATACACCCGTTTGGAGAGCCGAAACCATGTCAATTCCACCCGCCGGCATGATCTCCGCGCGGTACACTTCTCATTTCATTATTCAATTGCTGCATACTGGCATATAGGATTCGTTCTGTTCACTTCCCTTTTTTTCCTTATAATTCGGGTAGAATCCAGTTTGAAAATAAAATCGCCGACTGTGCGGCAGCAAGAAATGCAAAATCCGGCCTTGATGTTCACGTGAATCCTGAAAAGACGTCCATCATACTTTCCGACGGGACCGATGCAACCGATACGGTAATGCGCTGCCTGCATTGGCTGCAGGAGCAAAGTTTCTGAGGAACCCTCTTCGAAGGCACGGCTGTCCCGCTGAAGCGGCAGTGTGGAGAAGCAAAGAAAAATAGGAAACCGGCACGCGATGGAAGTACTCTCCTGCGTGCCGGCTTTTCATTCCCTGTCCCGGCTGTGGTTTACGATAGGATAGCAAAAGACTCAGTCCTGCTGCGAAGCGAATTTTTCAAAATACCCGTCTCCCCAGTCATAGGCGTAAGGGGAATTTTCATTCTTGCAGATACGCTCCATAAACGGCAAAGAAAAGTAGCCAAGTCCCAGACTGCACGGAATGGCAATTACAATCTGCAGAACCGATGGTGCTTTTTCCACGAAGAAAGAGATGAGAATTGCAATTGCGATCGGGACATAGCCGAGCAGCATCGTCGCAAAGCCCGGGCAGTATATCGTCCGTTTCCCCATTTCCTTAAACTTCCGATAGCAGAAAATTCCGCCTGATGTATGCCCATAGATTTCCGCTGCACATATAAAAAGCTCCATGAGAAGAAAGACCGGATTTACCCCGACAAGAAGCACGAGGCAGGAAAAGAGCACGCCAATGAAGTTCGTCCACATATCGGACAGCTGATTCATGGGGTATCGGTCTGCCATAGACCTGTCCGTACCTGCCATGAGATTGTACATCGTGTGGAACCCTCCTGGAAAATGCCATTCTTCCAGCACGTGAAGCGGAAGTAGAACGGCAGAAAGTGCGTAGATCCGTGTCTGTATATCCCAGCCTCTCCAGTGCGAAATTGTAATGCCCAAAATCACGCCGGCGATTCCCGTGATGACATACAGCCAGCAGGAAAGCCAGGCTTTTGTGAATTTTTCCCTCCGAGCAACGCTTCTTTTCATATTCCTGTCCCCTATTTTTTTCATCCAAATAAGGCGAGTCTCCCGACAATTTCGAGTCCCGAGCAGAATCACGGTTCCTGTAATTTTTCACGTGCTTCCCGCCCGGATAATGTCCATCGCCGCACACTTTCTGGTGCGCAGCATATATGCATGTTTTATATTATGCCAATTACAAGAATAAATATAAATAGTCTTCCTGTATTTCGTCCGTGTCTATTTTAAATTTCATTGAAAATGAATTTATATAAATTGAATCCAACGGTCGTATAGATCTTCTTTTATTTCTGTCTCAATAATTATAGCTTGTATGGAATCTTCACCCTTCTTATATTTATAAGCGCTGTTATTTATAGCAACCGCTTTATGCGCATATAACTGCTCTACGCATTCACTGCTGCCCCAAAATCTGAACAGCAGTTTTGTTCCTTCCGCAACAGGAATTGTTTTATAGATTCGATATGTATTTACAAGAGCATTACGTTCATCCTGCTCCGTAGTACGAATCTCATTGGAACGTTCTTCGAAAATCTGATCATTTCCATCATAATCACTGATATGCAACTGATCTCCATCTTCGCCGTCATCATATGTCAGGAAGACAGTATTCCACTCATATAATCCATCAACAAAAAATCTGGTTCCAAAAGGCGTTTTAAATCCCCAGAAAAATGCACCGTAGCTATCAATGAAATCCCATTCATAGATCTTTGCAAACCGTTTTTTCATTTCCACTATCCCCAACTTCGTAAGAATCATCATCTGCCAGGTAGCAATATGTCTTCCCGCCCGGGTCAAACTCTACATCACAGAAGATATAATCCATGGACGTCCGCTTGGTCTTTTCATAAGACTTCCGCTCAAAGAGTTCCCCGATCCCATAGAATGACATGAAATCATAGATCTTCTCGATAAACTCCGGATATTCATCAGGCAAGCCCAGCTTATCAAATGTACCCTCGGTCACTATCTCATCACCGTGATTAGTGATGACTGTGATCTTATACTTCCGTTGTTCCATCGGGTCATCAATGGCTTCCGGCGGATTTCCCTGTACATCCTCAAACATCTCCGGCCAGAGATCATCCAGCAGGCTGCCGATCCCTTCTTCTACATGATAGGTATTCGTAACAGAACACTGCTCCGCAAACTGGATATGATTTGTCAGCGTCTCCGTAGCCCTGTCTATTGTCAGGACCTCGGAATAGCTCCATGTCACAAACTCATACTCTGTGCCTTCAGGAAGTTCCTTCGGCTTGATCTTCGTCTCACGGGAATACTCGATCTTGATGTTATCGATCTTGTCCGGGCATCCATCAAAAACAAACAGATCATCCCTGCCAAGTGCTCTCCTAGTCATGTCAGACAGGCCATATGTCACATCATCGGTGCTTTCCATCATCGGACCGCTGTATCGGAACTCCTTGCCTTCCTCATTCGTAAGGATCATTTCCCAGGATCCGATATCCGTAACAAAATGTAACTCATGATCTCGGGAGAAACGTGATGCAACGACCTCAAGCAGATTTTTTACCGCTTCCTCGTTTGCCTTGAAATTTGTCTTCTCTATGATACCGTTAGCAAAGGAATCCCTGGTCAACCATACTCTGCCCTCGGAATTGATTGTAAGTCGCTGTTCCGTTTCTTCACTCGGCATAGGAACCGGTCCATAACAAAGACTATTTGATGCAAGGCGAAGCTTCTTTATTTTTCCTTCAAATAGATATCCCTCCGGATACATGGGCTTCTTTTCAATATCCTCAGGCTCAGTCAAATTCTCTTCTTCGTCATCTATATGCAGTAGAAACTCCTTCGCATATGCGGGATTATTTATGGAATCCCTTAATACTTGACCCAGTTCCCCGGATTCATAAAAACTCATA
>OMTF01000063.1 GCA_900313925.1 uncultured Eubacteriales bacterium
GGTGCAAACCTTGGGAGTTGCTATGGGGTTCGTCGGCAACTACGCCCCTTGTGGATTTTCACCACAGACTGACGGCATGCCCGTCATACTAAGAAAATTGCCGGTCTTCGGACCGGCAATTTTATGTTCTAGAATTAATGGATTCTCTCCAATGTGCGCTATTGCAAACAGTTTTTCAGAGATTCTCTGTTTCCAGCAATCCGGACTGCCCTTCGAAACCTTCTTCGCTCTCCGGCAATTCTCGAGTTGCAACTTTTGCGAAAAGAACCGCGAACCGTGTTATTGAATCGGTAATTTGCTCGGCAAACTCGTCCGGGGGCGTGCAGGGCTCTGCCTTGAGCCACTCCTGAAGGCAGTCAAAAACGCCGGACATGATACGATCAATATAGAAATGTTCTTCATAGGAATTTTGAAAGGCGGAGGAGTAATCCCTGGCAAGATGTGGATAGAGGCGCTCCGCACAGTAGGAGCGGAAAGAATTCTGTCCTTCTACTTCAAAAGCATGGATATAAAACTTTCGATCGGAATAAAGGTGGCGGCATACAAAGGGAAACATATCCAGCGAGCGTTTCAGAGGAATACGATTGATTAAGACGCAGAAATCTTCATAATAAATCCAGTTGAGCAGCTCGTATTTGTCACGGAAGTGACGGTAAAAGCTTCGGCGGCTCAGACCGGCCGTGCTGCATATATCGGCGATGGACAGCTTCGAAAAAGGCGTTTTGCGCATCAGCAGCTTCAGCGCTTCCGCAAGAGCCTTTTTGGTGATCAAAGAATTTGACATTTTGCATTCCCACTCCTTGAAAACATACTAGCAGACGCTGCAGATGGTTGCAAGAAAAAATGACACAGAACAAAATGTATGTGCCATTTTGGCACAAACAACCATCTGTGCAATCTTTAAAAAATCTTTGCCACTTTATAATTGCCATAGAGGAAACAAATGCTGAAATGCGGATTGCCGGACAAGGGAGGGAAAGCGGATATGGTAATGCTTTATATGGATTTCCGAGTAAATCCGCTTATCGGAAAGCTATTTTTGAAAAGAAAGAACAGAAAAATTGACGTGCGTCGGGCAGAGCGCTTCTTCCCGGAAAAGACGGCACGGGATATTGCTCGGTTTCCCGGTTTGATATGGAAGATATGGGCAGTTAATGAAAGTGGTACGCATGGCGCGGGCTTTTACCTTTTTGACACGGAAGAGCATGCTCGGCTCCGGGCTGCCTACGCGGAGAAATTTTACCCGAAGACACCGGGACTTTCCCATGTTGTGTGCCGGATTTATCAAGTACTGGAAGACACATCCCGCATTACCAGGGCACCGATTGATCTGCCTGCGAATCCGGGATTTAAACCGGGACAGCTGGAAGATCTTTTTAATAACCATAAAAGGATTACGGTTATGGATTTCCTGAAAAGAAGGAAAAAATAGCGAAAACGATTATTTATTAGGGGGGAAAGAATGAATGAAAGATTTAAAGTACCTGGCTCAATTTGAAGACCTGCTGCGGGAATCCAACAACGTATTGGTGCAGGCCGCAAAGACCAGGGGAGAAAAGGCACTCGGGTACACCTGCTACTACGTTCCAGAGGTTCTGCTGAACCTTCCCGGATGTTTTTCCGTGCGCCTGCGTGCACCGAGTACACATGGCGTGGATTTGGCAACATACTACATGACGTCAAAAACCTGTACATTTACACGCAGTATTCTCGAACGCGGACTTGAAGGAGGATATAATTTCCTGGATGCCCTTCTTTCTTCGGAAACCTGCCAGATGATGCATCGGGGGCATGAGCACTTCGAAATGCTAGGTCTTGTCAAGGAACAGAATCCAAAGTTTTTTCTCAGTATGATGGATGTGCCGTTCGTTGACACGAAGGAAGCACTCGAGCATTATCGTGAGCAGCTGCAGAGCTATATTCTTGACCCGCTGGCGAAGGTATACGGAGTAGATACTTCGGACGAGGCTCTGCAGGATGCAATAGACCGACATAATGAGATATGCCGGATTATCACCGGCATCGGAAAACTTCGAAAACTGGAGAATCCTCCGATTACCGGCTACGAATTCCATGTCATACAGCTTGTCAGTGAATGCTGTCCGCAGCGCGACATTCTGGAGATGCTCCGGGAAACGCTTTAGGAAATACAGAAACGGAAAACGGATCCCAAGCCCTGGTATCGCGCTCGTGTGATTTTAACCGGCTCCGAAATTGACGACCCGGAATTTACAAAACTCCTGGAAGGATGCGGCGCATTCGTGGTGGCAGATCGCTACTGCTACGGCTCCCTTCCCGGGAGAGAGGAAATTGAGATACGGGAGGGTGAATCGCCGCTAGAGGCGATCGCACGCCACTACCTGATGACAAGCCAGTGCCCCCGCTTTATGAATAAGGAAAGGGCAGAGGGAAGGCGCAAATACCTCCGCAAGCTTGTGCACGAATACAGCGCGGACGGCGTGATTTACGATCAAATGAAGTTCTGCGAGTTCTGGAGCTATGAGAGGGTATTGGGCGTTCATGTCCTGAACAATGAAATGGACATCCCGTGCATCGGCATAGAAAAAGATTACTCTATGGATTCGGCAGGGCAGCTTCGGACTCGATTCCAGGCTTTCGTGGAAAGTCTGGAGATAAAGCAGATTCAGAAGGAGGGATAAGTATGGACTGGAAGAAAATATATCCCCGCCGGAAGGAAAAGAATACTAGAGCGCGGTTCCATGACAGGACCGGAATTGCTAAACACAGAGAGTGGCGTGGCTTGAAGGACACATGGTATGACTATACGCAGTGGGCGGTTAATCTGGGCATCATGGCGCAGTTCGTTGCCAAATCTCCGATTCGCATTGTACGGGGAATGCTGGAATACCGATGGATGTCCGCATATCTGGGAAGCCTGCACTGGATTGACAAATCCATGGAAGGCTTGCGCGGCCCCGCGCTGCGAGTAGCCCATATACATATGCACGCCATCATGCGCGGCTCCACGGACCATATTGCGAACATGATGAAAGGGGATCGGAGATTTGGACCTACAAAGGCAGCCGACAAGCAGGTGCTTTTGGAACAGGCAATGTCTACAGAAATCACAGCTGGATTCCCCAATGTGACTCCGCTTTCTATGGAAGCTTTCCAAGGCCTGCTTGGATGCTATATGGATCAGAATCTGCCTACGTTCTACCTTGACATTATGGAACATTACGGACTGCCATCGGATTCCTGCCGGCTTTCCGCAACTTCGACGGGTGTAGCAATAAATGATGACTATCCGCAGAATGGTGCGTGCCTGATTGTAAACAACATGCCCTGCGATTCTTCTACGATGAACAGCCAGCTGATCGAGCGCCGTTTCCGGATTCCATCAATGCCGGCATGTCTGCCGATACGCTGGGAAGATCCGAAGACGGATGCCTATGCGCTAACGCAGATGAAGGCAGTTATTAAATTTATTGAGGAAAATACAGGCGAGACCTTTGACCCGGAAGCGTTTTTAAGCAGGATGGAAAAGCACAACCAGGAAGTCCGAACGGAGATGGAGCAGTGGGAGTATATGCGAACCCCTTACACCCCGTTTGGAATGACGCTGGTAAATCTATTCCATGTTTTCTTCTACACGTTCTCAGGCGGAAAACTCCCCTATGTGCAGACGGCGCAGAAGAAAGCCCTGGCTATTGCACAGAAAGCCTTTGCTGAAAAGATTAACTGCTTCCCGAAAACTCGCCACCGGCTTCTAATCTACGGCGGCCCCGGCTGCTATAATTTCCATTTCCCGACCTGGCTGTACAACTGCTGGGGGCTGTTGACAATTGCCCAGATGGATAACATGGAGGGAAATGTTCTGATTGATACCTCCAGTGTGGACGCAGCCCTGGTAGGAGTTGCGCATAACTATGAGCACAGCATTATGCGCCGCCATCTGACGGGAGGGTATCAGCACCTGTTTGAGTGCTGGCAGGACGCACAGCGCTTCTGCTGCGATATGATTCTTATGTACGACGACATTACTTGCAAAGGCGCAATGGGCCTCGCCGGTATGATTAACGATCAGTGCAAGGAACATCCGGAGATTCATTTGATGTGGGTTTCCAATGACATGTTTGACCACCGGACGATTTCCCGCAACGATATGCGGCACCAGGTGAACCAGTATATGACAGCGGTTATGCAGGAAGAACCGCTGGATGCGTCCCTTATGGATTACGACGATGATGAAGGCTGGTAATAGACGCCTGCATCGGAAAAGGAGTGAGGATCAAATGACAATAAAGCTGGGAAAGATTGCGGGGGTATGCGTTGGCCTGCTGGTTGGAAGCATGCTGGTATACTGGTTCAATCTCGATAATAAGCTGATTTACTACGTCGTGCGCCCGCTTCTCAATCGCTGGTACGGTTCCCGAAAGCGTGACGTTCGACTCTGAGCCGATAGGATTTCCCCCCTATGCGATGCCGTCCGACCTTTTTTTCAAGGCCGGACGGTGTCTTCAGGTGGAAAAGGAGGGGACTCTGTGATTAATCTCCACATAATGTACAAAAAGGAAGAGCATGAATTCAGCAAAATGTCTATCTGCTGAAATATAGTCAAAGTGACGGGTTTTCGTACGTTGACACGGAGGATTATTGGTGATAACTTTAATTTGTCAAAAAACCTGCAAGGAGCCGAAGAACATCCGGTTCCTATTTTGTGCAGGGATATATTTCTGGGGGGTTTTGAATGAAAGATCTCAAACATCTCATCTACTTTGAGAACCTGTTACAAGAGGCAAACAATGAGCTTGTTCAGCAGGCAGTCAAAGAGGGAAAATGGGCGCTGGGATACAACTGCTTCTACATTCCGGAAACGCTGTTGAATCTTCCTGGCTGCTTTTCCTCAAGACTGCGGGCACCCAACTGCGTATCCACCGATGTAGCAACATACTATCTTACGAACCATAATTGTCCGTATACCCGCTCAATTCTGGAACGTGCGATTGAAGGAGGCTACAATTATCTGAATGCGCTCTTCGGCGCGGAAGCATGCTCCGCCATGGATCGCATGGAAGAGCACTTTGACCTTCTTCATCCGGTGAAGAATGATAAGTTCTACACGATCATCATCGACACGCCGCTGAAGAGCGATGAGAACAACCTCAAATACTATGAAGCGGAACTCCGGGACAAGGTTGTCCAGCCGCTGCACGACCAGTTCGGCGTGGACACTTCGGAAGAAGCTATGCGCGAAGCCATTAAGGATCACAATGATATCAGCCGCATCATTACAAAGATCGGCGATTACCGCAAAGCGGCAAATCCGCGCATTACCGGCTATGAATTCCATGTGATTCAGTTGGTCAGCGAGGTATGCCCGCATTATCTGATTAAGCCCTATCTGGAAGAGACTCTGGAGGAGCTGAAGTCTCGCAAACCGGAGAAAAAATTCCCGTTCCGTGCCCGCGTCGAGGTTTATGGATCGGAAGTTGATGATCCAGAATTCACAAAGCTGATAGAATCATGCGGCGCGATGGTTGTAGCCGACCGCTACTGCTTTGGCTCCAAGCCGGGTCGGGAACAGATAGAGATTCGCGACGGAGAGACTGCCTTTGAAGCGATCTGCCGCCATTACCTGGAAACCAGCCTCTGCCCCCGCTTCATGTCCGGAGACAAGATCGAGCAGCGGACGGAAGTTATGCGCGAGCTTGCGGAAGAATACAAAGCCGATGGAATCATCCTGCAGAATATGAAATTCTGCGAATTCTGGAGCTATGAGAAGGTTCTGCAGAACTATATCCTTCTCAACGAACTGCATATTCCGTGCTGCACGATAGAGAAGGAGTATGCTATCGGCTCGATCGGCCAGCTCCGCACCCGCTTCCAGGCTTTCGTAGAGAGCCTTGAGATCAAGAAAATCAACCAACAGTGAGGGGGACACGGTATATGAATGAAATTTTGAAAAAGCCCTTGCAGATTCTTGGAAAGCCCCTGGATCTTGCTATCGGTGCGATAGATAAGAAATTCGAAAAATATGATCCGATATGGAGAGCAGAACACGGCGTAGGCGGCGAGCGCGATCGCTACTATGACAAGACCGGTATTGCAAAATACAGGGAATGGCGCGGCGTGAAGGACACGCTCCGTGACTACAGAGCCTGGCTGATTAATGTCAGCAACATGGTCAAAATGTTTGCGGGAACTCCGATCCATGCCGTCAAAGGAATTTGGGAATACCGCTGGATGGGCTCTTTCCTTGGCGCCTTCTGCTTTGTTGACAGACTGTTTGAAGGCTACCGCGGGTATAACCTGCAGATTGCGTGCCTCAACGGCAATGTCATTGTAAAAGTTCTCTGCGATAAAATAGGCACCATACTTAAGAATGACCGCCGCCTGGGTGGCGGCCCGATGAGTGATAACCTTATCGGAATGGACGAAACGCTCCCGGCACTGTTCACAGCCGGCTTCCCGACCCTGATCGCCGAGCCGCTGCAGACGCTTCCCGAGTTCGTTATCTGCGATGTCGATCAGCATATTGAGCCTTATTACATTGATGTTGCAGAATCATACGGACTGTCCGCAGACGTCTGCTCCCGCTGCTCTGCAGAAACCGGTGTAACCATCGACGATGCATTTCCGATTTTCGGAAAGGTCGCAATCGCTACAAACGAACCCTGCAATGCGAGCGAGTCGACTTCCATGTTCCAGAGACGCCGTTTCCAGCGCATGGGACTGAAAGACTACCAGTGCGTACTTGCCATGCAGCACAACCTCCCGAACGGACATGTCTTTTCAGAAGGCGAGCTGAGAAACTGCATCAAGTTCATCGAAGAAGAATACGGCGTGAAATACGACTGGGATGCTCAATTCAAAGTGATTAAGGAAATGAATGAGCAGATCGACATTGAGCACCAGAAATGGGAAATTTTCAAAACCCCGTACTCCGCTCTGAGCGGAATCAGCGAGACTCTGTATCGTCTTGTCGCCTTTGCTCTTGCGAACGGAATGTATCCCTACGTTACAAAAAACGACCGCAAGGTTCTTAAGATTATGGAGAAGGCATACAAGGAGAAAGTCCTGCCGTACGGCGGAAAGACCCGCCACAGAGCATTCCTGTGGGCTCCGTCGGCAGTCTATTATACCGATTATCCGACTTGGATCCAGAATTGCTGGGGTGTCTGCATAGTCCTGAACATGGACTCGACCATGGGCAATGTGAAGATGAATGATCACGATCCTGAAAAGGCGATGTTTGATATGGCCTGCTACACGGAGAAGGGCGTTATGAGACACCATGCTGTCGGCGGATTTGACAATATCAACGCGGTCTGGGATTGGGCAAAAGCATTCAACTGCGATATGGTCATTTCCAACGACAATATTGCGTGCAAAGGCATGAACGGAGTTCATGCCATGCTGGAGGAGCAGGCTAGGGAACTGGGCTTCTACTTCTTCTTCCTGCCGCATGACCTGGAGGATTGCCGTACAATCTCCAGGCAGGATATGCGTAATGCCACAAACAATTACATGAATGTCGTCCTTGGCGAAGAACCGCTGGATCCAACCTTGGTTGAATTCGACGATTCGGAAGCTTGGTAACTAACGGAGGTAAACACATGAATAAAGTAGCTGGCTTTCTGGGAAAAGTTCTGAAAAAGACGATTATTTTTGCTCTGATTGCATTTGTGGCAACCTTTACCATTTATATGACGAACGCCGAAAATAAGCTTATATACTATGTGATCCGCCCATTCCTCAATAAACACTATGACGAACAGTCGAGGGATCGCCGGATCTGAAGAGGAATTCCCTGCAAGGTCGTTTCGCGAATGCGGAACGGCCTTTTTTCGGTTCTTTGTCAAATGTTGGGGTAAATCCCAAAAGAAAAGAATATAGGTGTTAAATTAATGGATCACGAGCCGGGTGTATACCTGGCTCGTGTATTTTAGTCGCAGTTACCCCGTAGTTATATTTAGTAGATTCGTATCAGGCGGCCATAAAAAGGATCCGGCTACGAAAGCGTTTGAAATTTCTTACCCCATAGCAGATACGTTTCAGCACCTTGGTTCTATTATTGCAGCCCT
>OMTF01000028.1 GCA_900313925.1 uncultured Eubacteriales bacterium
AGGGCTGCAATAATAGAACCAAGGTGCTGAAACGTATCTGCTATGGGGTAAGAAATTTCAAACGCTTTCGTAGCCGGATCCTTTTTATGGCCGCCTGATACGAATCTACTAAATATAACTACGGGGTAACTGCGACTAAAATACACGAGCCAGGCATACACCCGGCTCGTGATCCATTAATTTAATACCTATTATTTCTTTTCTTTTGGGATTTACCGCAACATTTGACAAAGAACCTCAAAACACACCTGGGAAGAACTATATGAAAGGAATTTTCCGGTGTGTTTTACTATAAATAATTTACGAATACGAATTCTCTGAACAACATGAATTTAAGAGGAATTCATCACAAACTATTGTGCCCAGCTAGCTACCAGCTCTTCTTACAGTCAAGATTAGATAAAATAAGTTTAGTAATATAAGACATTAGGAAACTTCCGTATACTCTGTAGATGGCGCTACTGTATCAATCCTTCATATTATTATCTTTCGTGAACCAATTTTCCAGTAATGTATTCAGGCGTAATTGCAAGCATATGAACACGGTTCTTATTTCTTTCAAGATCCGCTTTGTAATATTCTTCCATCTTATCTGGAAAGATGTGCCTTGCCATAGATAAAACATTTTTTAACACTTTTTCGCGGTCTTCTACCATATGTATTCTTCCAAATACGATCACGCTTTTTACATAAAACGCGAAATCATCAGGGTCACGGGGCTGCTCTTCAAGAACAGTAAAAGATACTTTATCATACTTTTTCAGAGCATCGATTTTGTGGCCTTCACCGGCACAGTGTATATAGATATGTCCATCATTCTCCAAATAATAATTAACAGGAACCCAATAAGGGTAGCCGTCGTCTCCATATAAAGACAGGACACCCCTGTATCCGTTCTTGAGGACATTTATTGCATCACTGTCTTCAAGCTGCTGTCTATATCTTCTCATTCTTCTTATCATATGCATTACACCACCAAAATAAAAGAATTATTATACAAATGATCCGCATACTGGTAATATTATCGAAAACAAGGAAGTAAACTTTTCAACTTCTGTTTTTTATATCAATATTAATAACGCCTGTACAAAAAATGCAGACATAAAAACATACATTTCATCTGAATATTTTCGAACATGGCAAATTGCATGCTAATAGAGACTTTTAGAGAGCAACCCAATAACGCTAGGAAAAAGTACTATTAAAGTACTATTTATGAAAAAACATATGCTGAAGATTGCGTTAATGGGAGAGAATCAGAACAAATAGCTACAAATCTGTATTCGGCGGTCCCTAATGTTAGATAGCTGGTGCATTGTTCAAAATCAGACACAGCATTGTCGGAAGTTGTAAAGCAGCATAAACGATCGAACATTTTTCCGAAGAAGGCTAAATCTTGTGTGAATCTTTTACTAGCATAGGCGGTAAGACCGGACTCGTCTATTACTGCTGCGATGTTTACGCCAGTAGTGCGTATTTGATTTGATAAATATAGACAGTACGAATTTACTACATCGGACGCACTTAATTCCTGGGCTAAAGTTGAAGAATATTTGAAATTTGAAGTAGCAGAGTCAGGCTGATTGAGATTTGACAACCATATTTCATCGACTCCGCTATCTATTAGCTCAATCGCCAAATCAACTATATACTGTTTGGCGTCCATATTTGTTGGATCAATCCAAGTTCCATCGGTGCCACTATAGACATTTCCATCTGCAGTGTGAAGCGCAAAAGTTGGATTTCTTGTAATCAGGAGATCATCTTTAGCGCAACTTAATTGTGCTATGACACGCAGCCCGGTTGCTTTAAGAGACGAAACTAAAGATGAAATATTAACGGATCCGTTCAGATTGTATCTTGATGCCATTGGAACAGATGAATTCCAAACCAATTTACCGTTAGAAGGTTTTAACTCAAGAATGACACAATCATAGTCAGAAAATACCTCAGAATTATTTGAAACTAGATCTTCAGAAATATTGGAACTCGAAAAATAAAGAGAGTGAATTGGCTCTGTGTCTTCTCCAGCTATTGGTTTCATGCTAGAATAATCCGGTGTCTCAATGATTAGAGGATCTGAACTGCTAGTGGAAGAATTGAAACTATCATTAGAATATACATTATTGCCTGTTTTAATAATTACTCCGTCACGTGAGTATTGAAAATGACTTTTCAAAATAATGAGGAAAGGAATAATTAGAATAAGGAAAATAACAAGCACGGTGATAAAAAAGCGTGCCCATTTGCCATGAATGATTTTGCCTCTATAATATTTATTTCTATTAGACAAAACAGCGCAACCTCACAAATATTAACAGCGCAGACATGTAAAATTATTCAATCTCTGAGATTCTCCGTATATGACGCTCTTCATTTGAAAAAGGTGTATCTAGAAATATATCCACAATTTTCAGAGCGAGTCCGTTTCCAATCACTCTAGCGCCTAGAGTTAATATATTTGCATTATTGTGAAGGCGTGCAGCTTCGGCAGAAAAGCAGTCTCCACATAAGGCAGCACGAATACCGGGAATCTTGTTTGCAACTATGCACATTCCTATTCCAGTGCCGCAGACCAGTATTCCTTTATCGCAAGAATTTGTGACAACAGCAGATGCTACTTTTTTTGCATAAACTGGATAATCACAGCTTTCTCCGCTGAAAGTGCCATAGTCCTTATACTCTATTCCTCTCGCACTGAGATGTTCAATTATTTTTTCCTTTAAAATATATCCACCGTGGTCGCTGCCGATTGCTATCATGGATTGTTCTCCTAACTATACTAAACTGACTTACAAAGTCTGTGCTTAAAAAAGTATAATACAGCTCTTGATTCGAATCAAGAAATACTAGAACGGCCAAGTCGGAAGCCATGCCAGTAATGCTTCAGAATAACCTGCAGAACGTGTTATTCCGGATAAAACGGGATAAAATTGAACGAATAGAAGGAGCGTTATATCCGTAAACAAATAAATATATCTTTTCCATTTTATATTACCTACACGCATTGTCTGGAAAATATAACTGATAGCAAGAACTAGAAAAACTGTACATCCAAAATAATGATATTCGAATGTAGTACGTGTAATAATAATCCAAGGAACAAGCTGCGCAAAATAGCCGATTGTGATGAAAGCAGCACGGCGATCTTTCCTCCAAATAGCAAAGTAAATCATCACAATGATTGCAAGTAAACCGCTCCAACAGAGAAGAGGATTCACAAAAGCTCCAAAACTTTGTATATTCTGCCTGTCATTTGAGTAATCTAAAAAGTAGAGTATAGGTCTAATGTTAAAAATCCACTGATACCAACGAGATGAATAAGGATGACTTGCATGTACATTAGAGTGGTATGTGAACATAAAACTCTGATTATCGACAACCATATTGAAATAATCATTAGAGAAAAGCATACTTATGCCGTCCAAACCGGAAGCTTTTCCATATGGAATATAGGAAATGTAATATATTGAAGCAGGAAGAATAATAAAGAAAATTACACAGTAGAAACAATTCCCCAAAAAATGAAGAAAAGTTCTTTCTCCGGAACGCAATGTCTTTATCCAATGCAAAATCCAAATAACTGCAAGTCCACTTCCCGCATAAAGGCATGTCCATTTGCAAGCGACTCCAAAACCAAAACACAACCCGCATATTCCGAGATACTTAGACGATCCATTTGTAAGATATAGATACATAAAAAGATACATTAAGATAATGAAAAATATTGCATATGTATCAACAGTCGCAATGCGTGTCTGAACAAAGTGCATGAAATCGAAAGCAAATATAATTGTACCCGTTGCTGCGACTTGTGTGTTGCCAAATAATATTTTAAGAAAATAATATAGAAATGGAAGCATTAGTATGCCAAATAGCGTTCCCATAAATCTCCAACCGAAAGGAGTATACCCAAAGATAAGAATACCAAGTGAAATAATTTCCTTTCCTAGAGGAGGATGAGAAATTTCATAAGGGTAAATATTTTCTAAGAATTCAATTGCCGTTCTCACATGATATATCTCATCAAAGTAAGAACTGTTCATATAGTTTTGCTCAGCTTGAACTAAATTTTGTTCATCAAAGAGTGCATTTGAAACATCTTTACCGTATGTTTTACTGATTTCACAAAGATTATCATTCGTGTCAAATATTCCAATTTCGCCTAGGTGCATGTCACCGTCTGCCTGTATTCTTATGTATTTTATCTGGAAATTCGTATAACCCTTCAAGTCAACGGTATTCCACTTAAGAACATCATTATAAGACTGCTTACCATATCCAATTTCTATATAATTAGCATCTAGTCCAGCTGCGAAGAAATGGTAATTACCAGTATTTATACCCGAAAAATAGGAAACTTTGGAGATTATCTTAGGCTCAGAAAGAACTATTGTAACGGAATCACCGTTAAAGCAATAGAAACTTTCTGGAGAAGTTTTATTTCCCAACCCTCTGAAGGCAACAGCAGCATATAAAACGCAAATAATCAAAATAATAATACGATCTTTTGCATTTAATACAGCCCTTTTCAGTTTTGGCTCCTGCAAATGAACTTTTTTGAATTCAGGGGCTTGATAGAAAAAGTATAGAATGAAGAGAATTAGTGCAACAGGAAGAATATATGCAATTTTCAACTATTTACTCCTTAATTGAAAAAATCAGTTATCATTAATTACCATTATAATTTATTGCAAGTTTGCTGCCGCTTCAAGATGCCAGATGAAAATTGCAGAAAGGAAATCTAATATTCCTTATATTATATTAATTATATTAGAGTTTTGCATTGTTTGTAGTAACAGAGACTTTCACTGGCAATAGCAGAATTTACATTCAAGATAAAATCAATAATATGTTAAAACGCTATATTGCATTCCTTTTCCTTGACATAAACAGTTAATAAATATAAAATAATTATGTAAAAAAACAACAAAAAAAACACTTTTTTTTGTTGCATTTTTAAGTTCAACAACAAAAAAACTTTATAGTTTTACAATATTTGGCATACGAAATTTATTTTTCGCAATGATGGTAACTAACGATTTCGTATATAAAAACTGATATTTGTAACTATCAAGGGAGGAAGTTGTCTAAGACATTAAGCATAAAACAAAATCGTACTTAATGATTTTACAGCAAAATATCCATTTTGTTATGTTGAACCTCCTAATTATTCTTTAAGGAATGGAGGTGTGTTTGCTTACTATGCCTGAATATTTAATCGTTATACTTATTATTGTAGCTTTAGCCTTAGGAATAGTCTTCGGAATCTATTATCGAAAAAAGGTTGCTGAAAAAGAGATTAGCAGTGCCGAAGATGAGGCAAAAAGGATAATTAATGATGCAATAAAAAGTGCAGAGAGCAAAAAAAGGGAAACACTTTTAGAGGCAAAGGAAGAAATACACAAAAATCGTTCGGAATATGAACGCGAAGTAAAGGAAAGAAGAAGCGAACTTACAAAGCAGGAGAGAAGACTACAGCAACGCGAAGAAAATTTAGAAAAGAAAAATGATAATCTAGATCGAAAAACAGATGCTCTTAACGAAAAAATAGCGAGTGTTGAAGCGCAAAAAACTGAACTTGAAAACATTAAAAAAAGTCAGTTGGCTAAATTACAGCAAATTTCTGGATATAGCATCGAAGAAGCAAAGAAATATTTAATTGACTCTGTTCGCTCAGATGTTACGCATGAAATGGCGGCTGCCATAAAGGAAGTCAAGGCGCAATATAAAGAAGAATCCGACAATATTGCCAGAGAAATAATTACTACGTCGATTCAGAAATGCGCAGTTGATCATACAAGTGAAATTACTGTATCGGCAGTAGAGCTTCCTAATGATGAAATGAAAGGCCGTATCATAGGCAGAGAAGGCCGTAATATTCGAAGCATTGAGCAATTAACCGGATGTGACTTAATTATTGATGATACTCCAGAAACTATTACGATCTCCAGTTTCGATCCCATGAGAAGAGAAGTTGCTAGGATTGCGCTCGAGAAGCTTATTTCCGATGGAAGAATTCATCCGGCAAGGATCGAAGAAATGGTAGTAAAAGCACAAAAAGAAGTAAACAACACAATTAAATCAGAAGGAGAACGTGCAGTCGATGAAACGAACGTTCAGGGCCTACATTCCGATATTATAAAATTGCTCGGGAGGATGAGATATCGTACAAGTTATGGACAAAACGTATTGGATCATTCAATAGAAGTTTCTAATATTGCTGGCCTTATGGCTGCTGAAATCGGCGCCGATGTTACTTTGGCAAAACGGGCGGGTCTTTTACACGATATCGGGAAATCAGTAGATCATGAAGTGGAAGGCAGCCATGTGACAATAGGAGTCGATATTGCAAAAAAATATAAAGAGCCGGATATAGTAGTAAATTCTATTGAATCACACCATGGCGATGTGGAACCGCAAAGCGTTATTGCCTGCCTTGTACAGGCTGCCGATGCGATTTCTGCCTCGCGCCCTGGAGCGCGCAGAGAAAATATTGAAAATTATGTAAAGCGGCTTGAAAAATTGGAAGAGATAACAAAGTCCTTCCATGGAATAGATGAATGCTATGCAATTCAGGCGGGGCGTGAAATTAGAATAATGGTGAAACCGGAAGAAATTAGTGAAGACCAAATGGTGCTATTAGCAAGGGATATCGCCACAAAGATTGAAAACGAGATGACATATCCTGGACAGATAAAAGTCCACGTGATTCGCGAAACGAAGGCAGTTGAATATGCAAAATAATAGCGGTTCTTGTGTACACTAAAATTATTAATTCGTATTAAAATATGAATCAATTAAAAAGTTCCCTTCTAGCTGAGTAGCAAAAGAATTGCGGTGCTCCTTTAGAAGGGAACTTTCATAATATTTTATTGAGTAATTGAAAACCAATATAGTGTATTTTTTTGAATATAATACGATTAGTTAGGTTTAAAAATGATTTTTCTTTTTTCGAATGTCCTCGCCGATAAAAGGAATTAAAGAAAACTCTCCAACAAGCCTCGAGCAAATCTGTTTTGAATAGCGCTTTTCTCTATCCGATTCAGTTAGATTTGTGGAAATAATCATGTTTTTATTATTGATTATACGTGTATTTATCAGAGTATAAAGGGAACTCTGCGAGTTTGCCATCGTCATTTCTGTGCCAAGATCATCAAGAATCATAAGATCGCAGGAAAGCATTCTTTCAACTTTTTCGGTTGCGGTGAGCTGATCTTCAGGATTACGTCCGAATTTCTTTATGTCGAATGCCTCCAACGCAGATATACAGGTATCATAGCAAACGGAAAATCCACGTTCTGCAACGCTTTGCGCTATACATCCAGATGTAAAGGTTTTCCCTAAACCTGAACCGCCTTGAAATAACAAATTCATACCACCTGCAGGAAATTTAGAGGCATAATTGATGCAGATATTTAAGACATTTTGCATGTATAAACGTGGCACGAAACCATCTGCATTAGGAATGTCGCTATACAGGGTTAAATCAAAATTTGAAAAATTCTCTCCTCCTGTTTTAAGTAATGGGCTTAATGTATTTGTCAGTTCAATATTGTATAGATGATTTAAACAGGTGCAGATTTTACCTTCATGGTAGCCAGTATCCCTGCAAATATTGCAATAATATATCGGCTCAAGGAAATCCGGAGCGTATCCATTATTTACAAGAAGAGAACGTTTTTCCTCCTGAAGAGATTGGCTTTTTTGCTTTATTGTTTCAACATATTCTTCAAGATTTTGACTTTTTTCTATTGTTAGCTTAATAAGATTCTGCATCTGCTGCCGAAGAATTAAATCAATTTCTAAAATTCGTGGTATAGTCTGATAAATTTCAGCTTGTCTTTGCTCTGCTTTGATTTGGTTTTTTTCTTTTATATCTGCAAGCTTTTCGCGGGCAAGGGCCAAAAGCTTTCCATCGTATTCCATATTTATTACCTCCGGCCTGGTGTATATATTATGCATGCCATGCTTAGAATCTATATGAAATGATAAAACCAGAACGTGATTCATGAGTTATCAATCATATCATTGATGTTCTTCAAATAATTGTTATTAAAATATTGCTCCGAGCTGCATTCCGATGTATTTTCGTTATTATTATTCGACTTGCCTGAATCAAATAAGTTTACTTGTTCAGGTGTATAAACTGAATGAGCATCCCATGTAGAAATGATTTTATCCATATATTTCCATGCTAATTTTCCTGTATTTGTAACAGTACGATCTAAAGCGATTTCCAATGTTTCAATTGGAAATCCCATATCAAGCCATTTTCGAATGTATTTCTGCTCTGTTGCGCTCAGCGTGCGTCCACGAATACCCAATACGTTTGCGGCTTCATTCAATTTAGACTGGGTTTCCCAATAAGAAGCGATATAAGATTCTGCTTTGTCAAATGTTATTATATCCTGATTAGCCCATTCATACGCTTCACGCTCGATGGTTCTCATAGATAAAGAACTTCCACTTCCGTTTTTTCTAATATTCCTTTCCTTACAAAAGGAAAGGAGTTCAATAATAACTTCTGACGGCAAAGAAAGGTAATCATAGATGCTAAATAGCTTCTGCAGATCAACTTCCGATAGATGATGGCCTAAAAGGCGCTGCGCTTCTGCAAGAATACCTTCAAAATTTTTATCTTCATTGGCACGTTGTTCTATGTCTGTAGCTTTATAAGAAGGGCACGCATCTGCAGGATATGGGTATTTTTTTATTGTACCGGAAGATATATTTCGCTTGGAAAGATCTTTCCTATCTGAAGCGGATGAAGGTTCGGGCAAATTCTTAAAATGAATTAAATTTAAGCGTGATAGTTTTTCGTATGCATCCTGAATTTGCTTTACAGTCCTGCAAAGAGCTAAAGCGGCATCATCTTCATTATATTTGTTATTGCAAAGAAACAGATATAAAAGTGCAACATCTCCATCATGTGTAGCTAGAACCTTTCTGATATTCTCTTCGCACTTATTTCCAGACATTTGCCATGCATCCTCCCAAAAGGCAGTAATTTAAATTATCTTTAGCAAATTGTGCCGCGATAATAAGAGTTAATAATCATTTGTATTTGAATTTTAGCATCATTTGAATTCGGTAGCAATAAAACATGCCGTGTGTTAAAATTATTCAACAATCTTTTAGATATGAATAGAGGCACTATAGATGGAATTATTATCCCCAGCAGGGTCATCAGAAGCAGTAATTGCTGCAGTCCAAAATGGCGCAGATGCGATATATATGGGACTCAATAATTTTAATGCGCGCATGAATGCAAAGAATTTTTCTGATATAGAACTTGAAAAAGCAATAAAATACTGCCACGTACGTGGTTGCAAAGTTTATATTACATTAAATACTCTTGTCTCCGATCGTGAGATAAAGGAAGCTGTCAAATTGGCTTTACAGGCATATACTATGGGTGCAGATGCGATATTAGTGCAGGATTTAGGGCTTGCTGCGAATATACACTCCGTCGAACCTAATATTCAGCTACATGCGAGCACGCAGATGAGCATTCATAATCTCGATGGCGTACTTATGGCTGCGGATATGGGACTTTCAAGAGTTGTTTTGGCAAGGGAATTGAATTGGGAACAAATCCAATTTATTACAAGCCGAGCTCCGATTGAAACGGAAGTTTTTGTTCATGGGGCTTTATGTTTCTGCTATTCAGGACAATGCTATATGAGTGCCGTAATAGGACGTAGGAGTGGAAATCGGGGACTATGCGCCCAACCATGCAGAATGAAATATTCTATTGATGGTTGTATGGATGAATACCCTCTGTCATTAAAAGACAACTGTCTAATAAATCATTTAGGAGAATTGAAAAGCTCAGGTGTTTCCTGTGTTAAGATTGAAGGCCGCATGAAGAGACCCGAATATGTGGCCATTGTTACTAAAATCTATTCTAACGCATTAAAGAACAGTACCCCAGTATCGGAAGAAAATGTTGCATTATTAAAACGCACATTTTCTAGAAGTGGTTTTACAGATGGATATTTTACGGGTTTAAAAAATGACATGAATGGGGTGAAAAGCTCCGACGCTGCTCCCGATCACTTTTTTGCACGTGTTAGAAAGGAGTACTTAAATGGAGAGAGCAAAAGAGTCCCTTTAAATCTTTATGTCAGGGCAATGCATGAAAAACCAATTCAAGCGGTTTGCGTTGATGACGAAGGCAATGAAGTTGCATTTGAGGGAGCTATTCCAGAATTATCTTTAAATCACGAAACGACGGAAGAAGAACTTATTGCGCAGCTGAAAAAAACAGGCGGCACCCCATACTATTATGACAAGGTAGAAGCGAAAATCGAACGGGGTCTCTTTATATCCTTATCTTCAATAAATACTTTGCGACGAAATATTTTGTCAACGATGACGGATTACAGAGGTCAAACAAGGAAGGAGAAGAATTTTTCCCAAAATTCTCTAGAACTTCTTGAACTCAAGGAAAGGAACCATTGCAATAGTGTAAAACCAAAAATAATATTCCAAGTTTTCTCTGAGAACCAGATGACAAAGGAAATGGCGGGTTTGCGTCCAGACTATATTTATCTGCCACTGAATTTGCTTGTAAAAGCTTCGGACAAATTGTCTCCATTTCTGGAGATGGGTGTTGTACCAGTTGCTGTATTACCTAGAATTATTAAGGATGTTGATGTAAATAAAGTTCAAGAAACATTGTTACGTGCAAAAGATTTAGGTATAAAAGAGACATTATGCGGGAACCTCGGAGCAGTTTCCATTGCACGAAAAATGGATTTCACGGTACGTGGCGACTATGGGCTCAATGTTTTTAACTCCTGGACGGAAAGTTATCTTAAAAAAATTGGCTTGTCTTCAGTTACTCTTTCATTCGAATTGCGTTTGGCACAAATTCGATCTTTAGTGGACTGTATAAATTCAGAGATTATCGCATATGGGAGGCTGCCCTTAATGGTTACCGATCAGCAAATTATTAAGGAGCATTCCTCTGGAAATGAAAGAAGAAGACAGGAATACCTTCATGACCATTATGGCGCCATATTTCCTGTGATCCGAACTGATTTTCATCAAAATGAAATTCTCAATTCGAAGAAGCTGTTTTTAGCGGATAAAATTGAGGAATTATACATGTGCAAATTGTGGGCCCTTCGTTTGCTATTCACAACTGAGAGCAGCAAAGAATGCTTTGATATTGCTAATAGCTATATGGGCTATACTAAATATAAACCCAACGAATTGACTCGCGGTTTATACTATAGAGGTGTTACATGATTGACAATATTATTCTGGCTTCCAGCTCGCCAAGAAGAAAACAATTATTAGAAATGATTGGATTCTCAGGATTCAAAACAATTCCAGCGAATATGCAGGAGATTGTACCCAAGAACATTGAAAATCCTGAGGAAATCGTAATGTATCTTGCAAAATGCAAGGCAACAGAGGTTGCAGATAAATATCAGCTAGATGCGCTCATCATTGCTGCTGATACAATAGTTCTTATAGATGATAAGATATTAGGAAAACCGAAAAGCAATGAAGAGGCATTTAAAATGCTCCGCCTTCTTTCTGATAAATATCATTTTGTGTATACCGGAATCTGTATTTATTACAGAAATTCATTCTGCACCGAGTTTGAAAAAACCAAAGTGCATTTCCGCGATTTAACCGATGAAGAAATTAGAGCGTATATTGAATCCGGAGAACCAATGGATAAAGCTGGTGCATACGGAATCCAAGGAAAAGGATCCGTAT
The DNA here is from genome assembly GCA_900313925.1 of uncultured Eubacteriales bacterium. Lineage (GTDB taxonomy): Bacteria > Bacillota > Clostridia > Oscillospirales > Oscillospiraceae > UBA2922. The sequence continues at coordinate 11,740 of OMTF01000028.1, forward strand.
TTGTGTCTTCAATAAACGGGGATTTTTATAATGTAATGGGACTGCCATTGTGTAGACTGAATAATTTGTTAAAAAAATTTGGAGTTAGCGTTCTGTGAAAGAGTATTTTAAAAAAAAGGGTTTAAGACTTGGCTTAACTGTATTAGCTGTAGTTCTTCTAATAGTTCTGATCAAGGGAACGAGCGAAAATAAAGTTGGAGTTTTTGGCTCTGTCACGGGTGAAATTAGGAAACCCTTTCAGAGCACTATAACTTCTATTGTTAACTGGTTTGAAAAAGGATATAACCGTATTTTTAAATATGATGAACTAGTTGCTGAAAATGAGCAATTGAAAAAGAGGCTTGCCGAAGCGGAGAGCCAAATAGATGCAAACGAGCAAGCAATTAAGGAAAACGAGCAATTAAAAACTCTTCTGCAGTTTAAAAATACACATTCTGATTATGAACTTGAACTCGTTCAAGTAACAGACAGATCTTCTTCAAATTGGTCTTCAAGTATTACTATAAATAGAGGATCCAATAATAATATATCCGTTGGAAATACAATAATCACAGAAGAAGGCTATCTTGTTGGGCAGGTGACCGAAGTAGGAGCAAATTGGGCCACGGTTTGTACAATTATTGACCCTAGCATGAAAATTGGAGCCAAAACCATCGAGTCAAGTGCGACCGGAGTGGTACAAGGTGATTTTAATTTATTGCGTTCTAATCAGACAAGATTATCATATATAGGAAGCAACGACAAAGTATTCGAAGGAGATCGTGTTATCACAACCGGTTCGGGAGGCGTATTTCCAGAGGGGCTTGTAATTGGCACAATTACAGAGATTGCATCTGATGCCGGAGGTCAGGAGAAATATGCAATTGTAAGCCCTTCTTGTGATATTAGCAATCTAACGCTTTTATTTGTAATAAAAAATTTTAATGCGGTGAGCTGATTGATAAGAGATATAGTTGATAAAAGCAGAGTAAAAAGAGCATTAGCATATTTTTTGCTGATGCTGATTGCGTTGCTATTACAGAATACAATTCTATCTTATATTCGGATCGTAAATGTGGAGCCTTTCTTTTTACCGGGAGTATGTGTAGCTGTCGGAATTCTAGAGGGAGGTTCATTTGGAGGCTATTTTAGCCTTGTTTTTGGAATATTAGCGGATATGCAATTTAGTGAAAACACCGTATTGTTTACCATGCTTTTCCCATTTGTTGGTTTTATGTCTGGGTTTCTTGCGGAGTTTTATATTAACAGAAAATTTCTATCATATAACGTTTTAGCGTTTCTGGCAGTGTTACTTACATCCATAGTACAAATGTTCAAAGCTACTTTATTTTATGGCGCAACCTTTTCCAACGTTGCCACAATTGCAATTTTACAAACATTTTGGTCAATACCGTTCAACATGTTATTTTATTTTTGCGCTTTACGTTTGAATAAAATTATGGGCCCGGCATATGGACGAAAGGATAGATAATGAATAAATTGGTAAATTATAAGCGCGTAGTCGCGTTGCTTGTGATTTTACTTCTTCTTATTATTATATATTTGGTTTTCCTTTACAAACTTCAAATCATAGAAGGCGATGAATATGAAGAAGAAAGTCAAAACAACGTTGCAAAAGTACAAGATGTTACGGCTGCACGGGGCAATCTACTGGATCGGTATGGCCGGCTTTTAGTTACCAATGAAACTAGCTATAACATTGTAATAAATGATAATGAATTATTTGAATATGATAATCCGAACGAAATATTGCTTAATCTTGCTAATTTTGTTGAGTCAAAAGGAGAAAAATATACAGATACACTCCCAATAACAAAAACACCGCCATTTGAATACATTGAAATGAATAATTCGCAGAAAATAGCGCTGGAAGCATTCTTGAAAGCGCAAGGTCTTGACGTGAATATTTCTGCGGTTGAATTAATGAGCTACTTGCGAACACGGTTTGAGATAGATAATAATTATTCCGCAGAAGATTGCAGAAAAATTGCCGGTCTTCGATATGAGATAAATGTACGCTATACAGACAATTCCGGTCTGTCTTCCTATATATTCGTTGAAGATGCGGATATGAGCCTGATTACAGCTTTATTGGAAAATAATTTTCCTGCGGTAAGCATACAAACTTCATATGTCAGAAGGTATTCTACCGATTATGCAGCCCATATTCTTGGCTATACTGGCCTTATGAATGCTGAAGAGTATCAAAAATACAAAGAAGATGGGTATTCCATGAATGCTACAGTAGGCAAAGATGGTGTAGAAAAAGCCTTTGAAAAATATCTTCACGGAGAAGATGGACAGGCGAATATAGTTACAACAAAAGATGGTAGTGTTAAGAGCACTGTTTATACAAAAAATCCACAACCAGGTGATAATGTCTATATAACAATTGACCTTTCTCTTCAGGAAAATGTCGAACAATGCTTAGCTTCGGGCGTGGAAACGCTTGAAGCTTCTGCAAGGAACAGCCATCCTTCATGGAAGGAAGAAGATGGACCAATTGTTACTGGTGCTGCAGCGGTTGTAGTTAATGTAAAATCAGGGGAACCATTAGCAATGGCTAGCTATCCGACGTACAAACTTTCTACCCTTAATACAGATTATGACTCCTTGCTAAATGATACCAGAGCCCCCTTATTTAACAGAACGACTTTAGGAACGTATACGCCAGGTTCAACATTTAAACCATGTTCAGCAATAGCAGCATTATCTTCAAGCACAATAGGTTTGGATACATATGTATATTGCGATGGAATATTTCATAAGTATGAGGCAGATGGCTACGCGCCGCAATGCTGGGTATACTCAAGTATGGGACATGGCCATGGATCGGAGAATGTAATAACCGCAATTAGAGACTCCTGTAATGTTTTCTTTTATACAATTGGTGATGAAATGGGCATAGCCGTTATAGACGAAACTGCATCGAAATTAGGATTAGGGGAATCTACAGGGATAGAAATCAACGAAGATAAAGGAAAGATGGCTAGTCCAAACAATAGAGATACGGAATGGTATGCTGCAGATACAGTTCAGGCCGCAATTGGGCAGGCTGACAGTTCCTTTACTCCGCTTCAGCTTGCCGAGTATTGTGCTGCTGTTGCAAACAGCGGCACTGTACATACAGCATCTATGCTGAAGATGGTAAAATCTTATGACAACAGTAAGATTCTTACAACACGAAACAATTTAGTAATGTCTTCTCTTGAAACTTCGCAGGCGAATTGGGATGCCGTTCATGAAGGAATGAAACTTGTAGCCCAAGACCCGAATGGATCAGCATATGAGACTTTCGGTAATTATAGTATAAGTGTTGCAGCAAAGACAGGAACAGCACAGACTGGCTCAGAAACAACGAATAATGCAGTTTTTATTTGCTATGCTCCTGCGGATGACCCGGAAATAGCCATAGCACTTGTTGCGGAAAGAGCAGGCGCAGGAGCATCTCTTGCCCCAATTGCACGGGATATTATGGACTACTATTTTGGATCTCAGGATTTAAGCCGTCCTCTTGATAGCGACTTAACTCTTTTAAAATAATGATAGAAAAATACGATTTTAAAATACTTGTATCACAGTATCTTTTCTCCTGAAGTATATTTATCATAAATTATTAATATTCTATAATATTCTGAAATCCATATGAAATATTGTATTTTATAAGAGCAAAATATATAATAGAGAGAACATCCGAAGCTTATTTGCATGATTCGAAGCAGAGGAGGACTGAACTTGAATATAGCTTTAATGGCACATGACAAAAAGAAAGAATTAATGGTGCAATTTTGCATAGCTTATTGTGGTATTTTAGCAGAACATTCTATTTGCGCTACAAATACTACCGGCAAACTTGTACAAGAAGCTACAGGTCTACCTGTTACATTATATTTACACGCTAATCAAGGAGGAGCGCAGCAAATTGCTGCACGTATAGCCTATAATGAAATAGATCTAGTACTGTTTTTCTGCGATCCAAATAATCCAGAGGGATTTGACGAAACCAATAGAATCGAAAGACTTTGCGATCAATATCAAATCCCCTTTGCTACGAATGCCGCGACAGCGGAAGTTTTAATTCAGGGATTACGCCGCGGAGACTTTGACTGGAGAAATATTGTAAATCCTAAAAAAAGATGACAATAATACAGTCGTATAGTCACATATTTGTTTTATATTTGTATAATTAATATTCTGCCGACTGCTTGCCGGCAGTTTTTTATCTTGCACTAGGTCTCTTATTTGTTATAGAGTTATATATGTATTTTATTATAGGGGAGGAATAGCGTATGGAAAAGGTTATACCAAGAACACTATCTGGATTTATGGAATTATTACCAGCAGATCAGATCAATATGGAAAAGATAAAAAGAATTCTGCAAGATACGTACTCTTCATATGGCTTTTATCCTCTTGACACACCAGTTATTGAATCTTCGGAGGTTTTACTTGCTAAAGGCGGTGGTGATACAGAGAAGCAAATCTATAGATTTGCAAAAGGAGATTCAAACCTTGCATTAAGGTTTGACTTAACTGTACCTCTCGCTAAATATGTAGCTCTGCACTACAATGATTTACAATTTCCTTTTAAAAGATATCAGATTGGTAAGGTTTACAGAGGAGAGCGTTCACAACGCGGTAGGTTTCGTGAATTCTATCAGGCGGACATAGATATTATAGGAGATGGAGCCCTAGACATTGCGGATGATGCTGAAGTGCCGGCGATAATATACCAAGTTTTCCAAAAACTGGGTATTACGGAATTTCAATTTCATATAAATAATAGAAAGATTTTAAACGGCTTTTATGTTATGAACGGAATGTCTTCCAAAGCGGGAGAAATCATGCGTGCTATTGATAAAATAGATAAGATTGGTCCCGTAATGGTAAGAAAAATACTTACAGAAGACATTGGAATGTACACGCAGAAGGCAGATACTGTGCTTGATTTTATGAGCATAAAAGGAAATAAGGAAGAAGTATTTGAAAGGCTATCAAAATTTCGAGGTATGAATGCTCAATTTGATGAAGGTTTGGATGAGTTGATAATTGTCTCAAACTACCTTAAATCCTATGGAGTTCCCGAAGAATTCTATGAAATAGATCTATCCATTGCCAGAGGCCTTGATTACTATACAGGCACTGTTTATGAAACTACGCTCAAAAAGCATCCAGAAATCGGTTCTGTTTGCTCTGGAGGAAGATATGATAATCTTGCAGAGTTTTATACGGATAAACAGCTTCCTGGTGTTGGACTTTCTATTGGGCTTACTAGGCTCTTCTATATATTATCTGAACAGAAAATGTTCTCAGAAGCTAATATAGCCTCACCCTGCGATGTTCTTGTGCTCCCTATGGGGGAGTGTAATTCGGAAGCAATAAAGATATCAAAAATATTAAGAGATGCGGGTATTAGAACATCTGTTTACCTCGAGAAAAAGAAATGGAAGCAAAAATTATCTTATGCAAATAAAATGAATGTTCCTTATTCGTTAATTCTTGGTGAAAACGAGATTTCAAAAGGTATAGTAAGCATCAAAGATATGAAAACCGGAGAACAAGTGAGCACGAAATTACAAGACGGAATTATGCTAATCAAATGCGGAATAGAGCAGAAAAATGTCGAAAAAATCGTGTGCGATGCATAATAAACAATTATAGAATTTGTAGGAGGAAAAATGGACATCTTTCAGTCGCGAACACATAACTGCGGAGAACTTCGCATTAAAGACATAGGCAAGGAAGTTCTTCTTGCAGGATGGATGGAAAATTTCAGAGAAGTGGGGCAAAATCTAGGGTTTATTGTTCTTCGCGATTTTTATGGAACTACGCAAATTGTCATTGAAAATGAAGAAATGATGAAAACCGTCAAGACAATAATCAAGGAATCTGTTATAAGCGTAACAGGTTTAGTGCGTGAGAGAGCGAGCAAAAATTTAAATATACCGACAGGTGAAATAGAGATTGTCCCGCACAAAATTACTGTACTTGGGAAATGCCGATATAAAGAACTCCCTTTTGAAATAAACCGTTCAAAAGAAGCCGACGAAAGTGTTCGTTTAAAATATAGATACTTAGATTTAAGAAATCCATCTGTGAAAAAGAATATCATATTACGTTCTGAAGTTATTGCTGCGCTTAGAAAGTCAATGATAGAGCATGGATTTCTTGAAATAACAACACCTATTTTAACCGCTTCCTCACCTGAAGGCGCCAGAGATTATCTAGTTCCTGCGCGTAAGCATCCCGGAAAATTTTATGCATTGCCGCAGGCCCCGCAACAATTCAAACAACTGCTTATGGCTTCAGGTTTTGACCGATATTTCCAGATTGCTCCATGTTTTCGCGATGAAGATGCACGTGGGGATCGCTCTCCAGGGGAATTTTATCAACTTGACATGGAGATGGCATTTGCGTCTCAGGAAGATGTATTTTTTATCCTAGAAGATATTTTGCCTCCTATCTTTGAAAAATATGGCACCTACAACGTTGCTTCTAAAACACCATTTCGAAAAATTTCATATAATGATGCGTTGAATGTCTATGGTACTGATAAACCGGATTTGAGAATTGACTTGGTTTGCAAGGATATTACAGAAATTGCGAAAAAAACTGAATTTGACATATTTCATAATAGCCAAAATACGATTGCTATCGTTGTAGACAATTGCGAGCTGAGCAGAAAGAAGATTGATAGCATTATTAAAGAAGCCGAAGTGCAATCCGGCCAAATGGGATATTGGTTCCGCACCGATAACGATGGAAAGTTTGTTGGCGGTGTAGCTAAGTTTTTTACTCCTTTATGGGAATCGCTTACATCGGAGCTGAATTTAAAGCCAAATTCCTTAATAGTGGTTTCTACGGGGAATAAAAAGTCAGCACAAAAAACTGCGGGCGTACTAAGAAACAAATTTGGTCAAGCGGTACCGGGGCACATTCAGAAAGAAAGATATGAATTTTGCTGGATTGTTGACTTCCCTATGTATGAAATTGGTGAGGAATCTGGTTTGCTCGAATTTTGCCATAATCCATTTTCAATGCCAAATGGTGGCTTAGAAATATTAGAGAAAGCAGAACGTGGTGAAATAGATCCGCTTGCAATTTATGCTAAGCAGTACGATTTAGTATGCAACGGAGTAGAACTCTCATCCGGTGCGGTACGTAATCATGATCCAGAAATAATGGTCAAAGCATTTGAACTTATACATCTTGGCGAAGATGATGTTAAAAAGAAATTTCCTGCCATGTATAATGCTTTTTGTTACGGCGCTCCTCCACATGCAGGAATTGCACCTGGAATTGACCGAATGATTATGTTACTTGCCGGCGAAGACTCAATACGTGAAGTAATTCCTTTTCCAATGAACAAGAATGCTCAAGACGTTATGATGGGAGCGCCTTCTACCGTGGATCAATCGCAGTTAGATGAATTAAATATCATAGTAAAAACAGGCAAGGAACGCTGAAAATTTTTGAATGATAAATTGAAATGTCACATATAAATATGGAAGAAATTATTTTATTGAAACAAGGCGAAATGGTTCTAAAAGGGCTAAATAAGCATAAATTTGAACAAATATTACTAAATAATATTAGATATCGTCTAAGGGATCTTGGAAGGTTTGAAATTGTAAGTCGCCAATCTGTTGTTTACATTAAAGCTTTGGATCCCAACACAAACATTGATGATGCTTTCCAAAGGCTAAAAAACGTTTTTGGAGTCATTTCGTTAAATAAAGCAGTTTACTGTGATAAAAATAAAGAAACAATTGCTGAGACGGCTATTGAATATCTCAAAGATGATATGAAAGAAGCCAAAAGCTTTAAGGTAGAATCAAAAAGAGGGGACAAGACTTTCCCTCTTACAAGTATTGAATTATCGCAGTATGTCGGAGATATTCTTTCTGACAATTACCCCAATGTTAAAGTCGATATGCATACTCCGGATTTTATAGTTAATATCGAAGTTAGAGAAAATGCTGCATACATTCATGGCATGCCTGTTAAGGGCGCAGGGGGAATGCCACTGGGGTCAAATGGAAAAGCCGTCACATTGCTTTCCGGCGGAATCGATAGCCCTGTTTCGACATACTTAATTGCAAAAAGGGGCGTAAAGCTAATTCCTATACATTTTTTTTCCTATCCATATACATCAAATTTAGCAAAGCAAAAGGTCATAGAAATTGGACATATACTTACGGAATATTGTGGCAGTATGACACTGGAAGTTGTACCATTTACTAGGATACAGGAGCAGATAAAGGCGAATTGTCCTTTTAGGTATTATACTCTTGTTATGCGCCGCTTTATGATGCGAATTGCGGAAAGAATAGCAAGTGACAATGATTGTAAGGCTATTGTAACAGGGGAGAATCTTGGACAAGTTGCCTCCCAGACAATGGAAGCGATGGCTTCATCACAAGATGTATTGAAACTTCCTGTTTTACAGCCATTAGTAGGCCTAGACAAAGAAGAAATTGTACACCTCTCACGAAAAATAGGAACCTACGAAAAATCCATTGAGCCTTATGAGGATTGCTGTACCGTATTTACCCCTAAGCACCCAGAAACCCACCCCATGATAGAAGATGTACGCAATGCAGAAAGCCTTTTAGATACTGCAAGGCTTGTTGACGAAGCTGTAACGGGAATAGAAAGGATCCGACTATAATAAAATGAAATCCTTTAGAACTGAAATTATCTCTGTAGGAACAGAATTATTATTAGGTCAAATTGCCAACACCGATGCGCAAGATATTTCATCCATGTTATCAGAAATCGGCATTGACGTATATTACCATACTGTTGTTGGAGATAATCCGGATAGGTTACGCAGTTGTATTGAAACTGCAAAAAACAGGGCGGATATAATAATTACTACTGGGGGTCTTGGGCCAACATATGATGACCTTACGAAACAGATTATTGCGAACTGTTTTAATCTGCCGCTAGTTGAAAATAAATCGGAACGAAAATTCCTTTATGATTACATTACGAATGTTCATTCGGAAATTTCAGAAAATAATTATCAGCAGTCGCTACTCCCGGAAGGTAGCACTGTTTTTCACAATCTTTGGGGAACTGCTCCTGGCTGTGCTTTTCGCAAAGAAGGAAAAATAATAATAATGATACCAGGGCCACCGAGAGAGGCAAATAACATGTTTAAAACATATGCGTTGCCATATTTGGCTTCGCTTTCAGATAATGTTATCGTATCGCACGAAGTGCGAATATTTGGTACCAGCGAAAGCGAATTGGATGATTTACTACGAACTGATATGAGTTCTATGACAAATCCAACAATGGCGCCTTATGCGAAAGAAGCAGACTGTTTTCTTCGCATAACTGCTAAAGCTGATACCAAAGAAAAAGCCGAGGAATTGATAAAACCAGTTCTAATAGATACAGTCCAAAAAATCGGAGATACTGTATATGGTATTGATGTACATAATTTAGAAACGCGAGTTTATCAACTCCTTTCGGAAAAGCAAATGACGTTCTCTTCTGCTGAAAGTTGCACAGGTGGCGATATTGCAAGAAGATTTACAGATATTCCAGGTGCATCCCAATTGTTCCTTGGTGGGGTAATAACTTATACGGATGATACGAAAGAAAAGCTTTTAGGTATTTCCTCAGAACTAATATCGGAAAAAAGCGCAGTGAGCGAAGAAGTAGCAAGGCAGATGGCGCAAAAGGTAAGAGCTCTTACAGGATCCGATATTGGCGTAAGTGTTACGGGTGTCGCTGGCCCTGCAAATGATGGCCTACATGAAGTCGGAACTGTATTTACCGCTATTTCTGCTAATGATATCTGCAAGGTCATAAAATTAAACTTGGGGAAAGAACGTAATCGTGCGTATATTCGCAGAGCGTCTGGAAATTTTGTGTTTGATATGATTCGAAGGTATCTTACAGGTTTACCTATTGTTAATGTTTTTAAAAATGTGGACTACCTTTTGTACCGTGATTTATTGTCTTGAAGCGTGGTGTATTTTGTCGCTTGTTTTCAGCACTTCCGAGGATTTTTAGCTTTTCGGCTTGCTGTATCTTCTTGTATCGTTTTCTGTTGATTTTTTCCGTGGTTTATCTCCTCCCGTTGATTTTCTGTTGATTTCTCCCGGCGTGATCTGAGACGGGCGGCGGCTACCCCGGTGGGGGATATTGCCGCACCGGGCGAAACAGGGGGAGTGTCGTAAATATCCCCAAGCTGTAAAAAGAGCTAAAATAATGAAACGTTGTAGTGAAAGTGTATTACCATTAGTACCATTTAGACATTTTACACGTTATTGATTATCTTTCTTTCGTTTACGGGTAGACTTTTCACGCAAAAGTGGTACAATAAAGTAGTACCATCTGTGTACCATTAGTACCACCTTAGTACCGGGGGCGATAGAATGAAGAAACTGTTATGTATTTGCTTGCTGATATTACCTATAGTAGTGTTCTTTACTCAAGACATGGGCGCATACTCTGATGATCTTATGGGCGTTGGTGTTGTCCTTGGTATCATCG
>OMTF01000029.1 GCA_900313925.1 uncultured Eubacteriales bacterium
TTTTTAATAATAAAAATCTAAATAAAAATCTATAGTATTTATTAATTAGCAGAAAAGGTGTGTATCATGTTACTTAAAGATTTACTTTCAAGATTAGACTATTATATTACTGAAGGCAATTCCTCAAAGATTCTTGGACCTGATAAAATAAATATTTGTGCCGTAGTAAATAACTCACAGAGTATCTGCGCAGGCTGCCTTTATATGTGCATTAAGGGAAGCAGTTTTGACGGGCATGATATGGCTTACGAAGCGGCTATGGAAGGCGCTTCAGCAATACTTGTTGAACATGCTGTAAAACTCCCACAGAACTGCAAAACGCCAATTGTCCATGTTACGGACTCACGTATTGCCATGGCTAATATTTCTGCAGCATGGTTCGGCCATCCTGCAGAACACATAACAACAATCGGCGTTACAGGCACAAAAGGAAAAACAACTACTACATACCTAATAAAAAGTATATTGGAAAATTCGGGCTATAAAGTTGGGCTTATTGGAACGATAGAAACTGTAATTGGAGATAAGCATATTCCCTCCCAAAATACGACTCCAGAATCTTATTTACTTCAAATGTATATGCAAGAAATGATTGATATTGGCTGCAACTGTGTCGTAATGGAAGTTTCATCTCAAGCACTGAAATTACATAGATGTGACGGTTTTACATTTGACATAGGAGTTTTTACAAACTTAGAACCTGATCATATTGGTCCAAAAGAACACGAAACATTTGAAGAATATCTCTTTTGCAAAAGTTTGCTTTTCCAGCATTGTCGCTTAGGTATATTGAATATTGATGATTCACATTTTGAGGAAATATTAACTAATCATACTTGTGAAGTGCAGACATTCGGTCTGAACTCAAAAGCGGATTTCTGTGCTTATGATATTTCAATGTTTTCTGAACCGGGAAAACTTGGCATCGCATTTAAGACTAAGGGGAAAGAAAATCTCACGCTAGAGTTGCCAACACCTGGCATGTTTTCAGTATATAATGCTCTTGCAGCTACTGCTGTTGCGCACCAGTTCAATTGCCCCTCTAATAATATTAAGGAAGCATTAAAATATACCACCGTTAATGGCAGATTTGAAGTAATATCCGTCGATAACAGGTATAATATCATTATAGACTATGCGCACAACGCAATGGCATTGCAAAATGTACTGAAAACTTTAAAAGAATATAAGCCGAAAAGGCTGATTTGTATTTTTGGATGTGGAGGAAATAGAAGCAAACTTCGACGCTATGAAATGGGAGAGGTCAGCGGAAAACTTGCGGATATTTCTATCATAACCACTGATAATCCACGGTTTGAAGATCCTCTGGAAATCATTAAAGATATTGAAGAAAGCATCTCAAAAACAGGGGGAAAATATATTTCGATACCGGACAGAAGGAAAGCAATTGCCTATGCTATGGAAAATAGTCAGGAAGGTGACGTAATTCTTATCTGTGGGAAAGGGCATGAACCTTATGAAGAAATCAAAGGTATTAGGTATCATTATAATGATAAGGAAGAAGTCAATAGTATATTAAAGGGGAATCATAAAGCTGATATATAGATGTGTGATAGGATTTCCAAAGTTACTATTCATTTGTATTATTAGATTAATAAGAAGGTTAAATACTGGTATACTTAATTATAGGGGTGATAGCGGACAGATTTCTGTAATTCTTGTTAAAACTGTATAAAATAGAATCAACCAATGTTTTTAAGTAGCGGAAGAGCAAGTAAATCAAATTTTGATAAGCCTAAAATGCTTATTTATAAGCATTCAAGTATAACGAAATTGAATAAATAGTCTGTTTTTATTCATCATCCAATTTCAAAACAGACATGAAGGCTTCCGTCGGGATTTGAACAGTCCCTAACTGGCGCATTTTCTTTTTACCTTCCTTTTGCTTTTCCAATAATTTCTTTTTCCGTGTAATATCTCCACCATAGCATTTCGCAAGAACGTCCTTTCGAAGTGCTTTAACAGTTTCGCGTGCAATGATTTTCCCACCTATTGCAGCTTGTATAGGTACTTCAAAGAGCTGCCTCGGAATGTTATCTTTTAGTTTCTCGCAAATTTTTCTTGCACGTAAATAGGCCATGCTTTTATGTGCAATAAAGGATAACGCATCGACTTTATCTCCATTAATTAGGATATCGACTTTAACTAGGTCTGAACTCTTGTAAGCGTAATATTCATAGTCCAGAGATGCGTATCCTTTTGTCCGCGATTTCAAGACATCAAAAAAATCATATACAATTTCGTTTAATGGCATATGGTATTTCATCTCAACGCGGGAGCTATTTAGATATTGCATATCGATATATTCTCCCCTTCGTTCTTGACAGAGTGGCATAATATTTCCAACAAAATTCGAAGGGGTGATAATAGAAACCGTTACAAATGGTTCATAAGCTTCCTCAATAGTACTGTTATCAGGATAATTGTGTGGATTATCAACAACAACCTCGGAACCATCTGTTTTTTTGATTTTATATATAACAGATGGCATTGTAGTTATTAAATCTAAATCAAATTCGCGCTCGAGCCGTTCCTGAATAATTTCCATGTGTAACATTCCAAGAAAACCGCAACGAAATCCATATCCTAATGCGACGGATGTCTCGGGAATGAATGATAATGAAGCATCATTCAGCTTTAATTTTTCTAAGGCATCTCGCAAATCAGGGTATTTAGCACCATCTTCGGTATATATTCCGCAGTAAACCATAGGCTGTGCAGGACGATACCCAGGAAGCATAATTGTTGTTGGGTTCGAAAAATCAGTAACGGTATCACCGATCCTTGTCGTTTCAACATTTTTTATACTTGCTGTAAAATATCCTACTTCTCCTGCTTCTAACTTACTGCAAGGCTCAAAACCTAAAGGCAGCATGTGACCTACTTCATTGACTTCATAATCGTATCCGGTTTGCATTAGTTTAATTTTTTGCCCTATATGAAGTATTCCATCAAAAATACGGACAAAAACGAGTACACCTCTATAGTTATCATATTGGCTGTCAAAAATTAATGCTTTCAATGGTGCATCAACATCGCCTTTGGGGCTTGGAATATCCGTAACGATTCTTTCAAGAAGTGAATCAATATTTATCCCTAATTTTGCTGATATTTCCGGTGCGCCGAAAGCAGGAATACCAATAATATCCTCAATTTCCTCTTTGACTCGCTCTGCATCAGCAGATGGAAGATCAATTTTATTAATTACTGGTAAAATTGCTAAATCTGAATCCACAGCTAAATAAGCATTTGAGAGAGTTTGTGCTTCCACTCCTTGGGTTGCATCGACGATAAGCAGGGCTCCTTCACATGCAGCTAAGCTTCTAGATACTTCATAATTAAAATCTACATGCCCTGGGGTATCAATCAGATTAAATACATATTCTTGACCATTTTGAGAAGCATAGAAGAGCCTTACCGCTCTGGCTTTTATTGTAATTCCACGCTCTTTTTCCAAATCCATATTATCTAAAATTTGGTCTTTCATTTCACGCATATTGACAGCATGACATTTTTCTATAATACGGTCTGAAAGCGTTGATTTTCCGTGATCAATATGAGCAATGATGCTAAAATTTCTAATTTGATCCTGCAAAGTCATCAACTTACCTCCGCTATAGTTAAATCAATAAATTTAATTAGCAATAATTCAATTTAGTCTGAATGAAAGCCTGAAAACTGAAAAAGTATAAAAATAATACATATTATTTCTTATTTTTAAATTCAATCAGTGCATCTTCAGCTTTATTTACTAAAGTTTTCATTTCAGTTAAAAAAGCTGTTGAAGCATTAATTACGGAATCATTTGCAACGGAGTTTTCTGTCCTACAAAGAAGGTAATCTGCAGAAATATTATAATAATCGCAGACACGGCAGATAAATTCTATGCCAGGCTCTCGAAAACCATTTTCATAATGGCTAAGTAAAGCCTGGCTTATACCAAGATCGCGAGCGACTTTTCTTTGACTATAACCTCTGCTTTTTCTTAAATCTGATAATGTTTGTGCAAAATTTCTCTCCATTTTTTCACCATGATGTGCAATTAATAATCTATAATAACTAAATTATTTCATAAGAAAATAAATTATTTTTTATATTATAGCATCCTATTTATTCGTGTTACAAGGGATTACGGACATTATTCCTTAGTGACAGGAACGTTTATATCAAGTAATATAAACGTGGAAACAGATTTTATTCATAAGTAAATATGGTTATATATTAGGAGGCATTGCTTTGACAGATTTTCTTGAATACGTAAAATGGCGTGCAGATTTACCATTATTTGTAGATTCATTAAATGAAATAGACTTATATATACTTTGCAAATTTGGATGCCTCTATTTATCAAACATTATGAATTCCAGTGATGTGATTACTATACATGATGCATTTGATGCGTATAAGGAATATCTTTCTGGACAATCTTTAGAAGAAAACCTTGGGCCGCTTGCCTCACCCGCTCTTGTAACATTATTAAAAAAAATACCCTACACAAAGCGCTATGGTGATTTGCAATTAAAGGAATACATTCTGGCTACAAACGAAGAGACTAGTATGGTCTTTTCCGCATTAACTATCCTGCTTCCAGGCAATATTAGTTATATTACATTTCGAGGAACTGGGGATACAATTGCTTCGTGGAAAGAGGACTTTTTACTTAGCGTCGAAGACGAAATCCCTGCACAGAAAGAAGCTGTAGAATATTTGAACTTTGTTGCACAAAAATGCACAGATTCGTTAATCATCGGAGGTCATTCAAAAGGAGGAAATCTTGCGGTATATGCATCGCTTGAAACAAAGCAGGAGATCAAGAATAGAATCATTGGAGTCTACAACTTTGACGGCCCCGGCTTTAGACAAGACATAGAAGAACTTCCGGAATTTCAATATATTCGTCCTATATTGCATACATATATGGCGCAACATGCAATCGTTGGACGGCTGTTAAATCAGGTTTCCAATCGGATTATTGTTGAATCTGCAGAACCAGGTTTGCTAGCACATGATGGTCTGAATTGGGATATTGAAGTTACAAAATTTAAACGAGCTGAAAATTATTCTACGGCGAGCGATGCAATTGCTGCAGCTTTTAAAGAAACGCTTGAAAATATGTCAAAACAAGAACAGATGGACTTTATCAAAGAATTTTTTTCAATATTAACTTGTACTGGCGCAACAACTTTATCGGATCTTACGGAGCATCGTGTTCTGCAGGTGATAGAAATATCTACGGCAATGCGTAGAAGCCCAAAAGTAATTTCATTTATTCGTTCCCTTGCCAGTATTATTTTCCACGAAACCGTTTCAAGCATTTCTCCGCTCGATGGAATAATAAACAAATAATTGTTCTATTAAATCATGCTCATAATAAAATAGGGTTGATTTTACGTCTTTCTTTGATAAATACATAAAAAGTTTAATTCTATTCAGATTTTTGTTCATTAATTAAAAAATGAATAATATAAACTAATCATATCAATGATCCTAATTAGAATAATCTATTAAAATTTTTCCTATGAGGTGCGATAATGAATCCTTCCTATGAGTTATCAGACAATGAAAATATGGATAACGAAAAGTCTACATCAAAGAATGAAGAATTAGATAGTTCGAATTTGGAGGTCCCTATACACGAAGAAGAAATTGATAGCGAAACGCAATTGTTCGAAAATGATAAAGCGTCTGCATCTCCAAACGATGTAATCCAAAATAGCGAGACATCTCCCACCACTGATTCAACAGAAGATAGAAACGAGTATCACTTTGATAAGCCAGAACTAGATAAGCTCTATAAGGATGCACAATTTGTGCCAGAAGGAGAATCCACTGAACCTCCGCGTTATTATGTGCCGCCTGAAAAAAAATATAATACTAAGAAAAGAAACAGTTCATCAAAAGGCTTTGGCTGGAAATTAGTTTGCCTTTGCCTTATTTGTGCTATCCTAGGTGGGGTCGCAGGTGGAGCGATTATTAATGGAATCAATTCCAAAAAAAACAACAATACACAAACAGTTGCTTCTTCTGAGGCTCCTTCGGGTGGGACAACAACTACTGTTGTTGCTGAAAAAACAGGAACAATGACGGCAGCTGAGATATACAACCAAGCGACGGAACAAGTAGTTGGCGTTTCGTCAGATATTACCTATACAAATATATTTGGACAAACATCAGATTATGCTATTACAGGTACTGGGTTCTTTATCAGCACGGATGGATACATTCTAACAAACTACCATGTAATTAGTGATGCTTACTCCAGCAGCTCAACTATTACAATACTGTTGTACGACGGCTCTTCCTATGAGGCATCCGTTGCAGGCACCGAAGCAGATAATGATTTGGCGCTGTTAAAGATTGAAAAATCAGATTGCAATGCAGTTACCTTTGCGGATAGCAGCCAGATTTCCATAGGAGATACATGTTATGCGGTAGGGAACCCGTTAGGCGAATTAAATTTTACAATGACATCTGGAATAGTCAGTGCATTGGATAGGGAAGTTATGACAAGTTCCTATGAATCTGCAATAAATATGTTTCAATTTGATGCTGCTATTAATAATGGAAATTCTGGTGGCCCTCTCTATAATGCAAATGGTGAAGTTATTGGTGTAATATCTGCGAAAGCTTCAAGTTCTGGTTCCAGCGTGGAAGGGCTTGGCTTTGCAATTCCTTCCAATGATGCAAGTAAAATTGCAAATGATTTAATAACTGCTGGCTACGTTACCGGGAAAGCCTATATGGGGGTCAGTATTGATACTAATTACACATCTTCCGTTAGTCAATATTACGGACTACCAGATGGCGCGTTTGTTAAAGAAGTAGTATCAGGCAGCGCAGCGGAAAAGGCAGGTATTCAATCGGGAGATATTATTACTAAAGTTGGAGATACTGATATCACCAGCTATACGGATTTAACTTCTACAATAAAAAAATATAGTGCAGGTGATACGGTAGACATCGAATTATACAGATCCGGAAATACAATTTCAGTATCGGTAACTTTTGATGAAGAAAAAAGTGAAAAAGTCAGTAGTAATTCAGAATCAAATAGTGG
The DNA here is from genome assembly GCA_900313925.1 of uncultured Eubacteriales bacterium. GTDB lineage: Bacteria > Bacillota > Clostridia > Oscillospirales > Oscillospiraceae > UBA2922. Next base: position 7,079 of record OMTF01000029.1, read on the forward strand.
CAACAAAGCGAATCCATTTGCCGATAATTCAAGCGAGTGAGCAACCGCAATGCAATAATAATTAATTAATAGTATAGCAGAAAAACTTCTATAAAAGGATGTCTGAAAATGTTTCTTAGGGAAACACTTTCAGACATTTAATAAGCAAATTTTTACCAGTTAAACTAGTGCAGCAGTAATTATTGACATCTGATATACTTCTTCTGCGTTGCAACCTCTGGAAAGATCATTTATCGGTGCATTTAAACCTTGCAGAATAGGACCAAAAGCTGAAAAACCGCCGAGCCGCTGTGCAATTTTATATCCAATATTACCAGATTGAATTTCGGGGAAAATAAAGGTATTAGCATAGCCTGCAACCTTGGAACCAGGGAACTTAAGCTGACCTACAACAGGAGAAACCGCCGCGTCGAATTGCATCTCTCCATCAACCGGGATATCAGGAATCATAGCTTTGCATTTTTCGCATGCTTCACGCGCAAGATCAACATTTGGACCCTTTCCAGATCCTTTCGTTGAATAACTTAGAAAAGCTACTTTAGGTTCCATTCCAAATTTTATTGCTGTTTTTGCAGTCTCCACTCCAACTTCCGCAAGTTTATCAGAAGCTTTTAATGTAATTTCGCCAGATTTCTTATCGACTGTATCTTGATAATCAATATTGATTGCGCAGTCGCCCATAGCGATCATTTCTTCACCGCGTGTAAGAATAAAGCATGAACTTACCAAATTAGCTCCTGGCTTTGTTTTAATAAGCTGAAGAGCCGGCCTTACCGTATCTGCGGTGGAGTATGTTGCACCACCGAGGAGAGCGTCTGCAACACCTAACTTTACAAGCATAGTTCCAAAATAATTGCTTTTAAGCAGGCTTTCCTTGCATTCTTCAGGAGTCATTTTACCTTTCCGCAGATCGACCATAGTGGAAACCATTTCATTCATTCTTTCGTATGTCTGCGGATCTATTATTTCAAGACCGTCAATATCAAAATTATTGTCTTTTGCCGCCTTCTTTACGGCTTCAACATTTCCAACTAGAACAGGAGTTAAAAATCCATCTTTTTTCAGCCTTGAAGCGGATTCAAGAATACGTTTGTCCGTTCCTTCAGTATAGACTATTTTACGTGGATTTTTTTTGAGTACCTCTACAAGATTTTCAAACATAAAGAAACCTCCTATATTAAATGAAAGTTTATATGGAGCACATCCCACATTTTTTTACTTTAGCACCCGGCAAGACACTTTTCAAGGTACGGGTATTAAGCCATAAATATTTATTTGGAGGTTTATATAGCCTAAGAGAGGAGGAAAAATAATAAAAGTATACCTATCAAAATATTTATAAAAGACAAGAATAATTAAATCTAAATTTATATTCTTATGAAGTTGTAAAATCTGTAACAAACACATTCATTGTGAAAACATCAGAGAATAAGAACTTCTTTATGTTTTCCTGTCCATCTATTATTAATATCTTAGATATTGATCCGCAAGTTTATAATGATTAATATGTTTTGTAGCATAATAATAGCCAATAACTAAAGGGTGAAAAAATGAGTAAAGGGAAATACTTTATTTTAATTGGTAATTATGGAAGCGGAAAAACTGAAATTGCATTGAACCTTGTAATTAGTGCCGCCGCGAAAGGTTTACGTGCAGAAGTTGTTGATTTAGATAAGGTTAATGATTATTTCAGGCTCTCTGACAGAGTTAAACTTCTAGAAGATAAAAAAGTAAACGTCGTTACACCTACATTTGCATCCAAAGGTGTCACGCCAACTAATATGTCAGCTGCGGTAGCTTCTGCATTTGACGAAGAATGGGACCTTGTTGTCTTTGATGTTGGAGGAGATTCCGCAGGTGCAATGTCGTTAGGCCGCTATTATCAAGACTTTTCGTCACTGGATAAATCTCAGCTTGAAGTAATCGATATTGTGAATGTATTCCGCCCTATGTCAGAAGATTACAATAAAATAATAAAGCTGAAAAATGAAATGGAAAGTTTCTCACGTCTACATATTACTGGGTTCATTAATAACTCAAATTTATTAACTATGGCTAGTGTAAATGATTTGAAACGCGGTTATGAAGTATTGGCAGAAACCTCCGAAAAGACAAATCTACCAGTACTTTTCACAACAGCAACGGAAGAAATAATTTATGAATTCAGTAAGATGAACTATGATAAAAAATATACGGGAGTGCTTCTTCCAATAACGCTATATATGCACAGAAATTGGAATGCATTTACAACAAAGGGAATATAAATCCTTACAGTTTAGTCGGAGAGGTATGTCATGAATGGGAAATGTATAATTATAGGTGCAGGTGATTATAACGGTATTCATTCCGATATATCCAACGATGATCTGATTATTGCGGCAGATGCAGGTCTAAAATACTGCAAACAGGATGGAATTAATCCAAATTTAATAATAGGTGATTTCGATTCCCTTGGTTTCACTCCGAAGGGTTGCAATATAATAAAACTTCCTGTAGAAAAAGATGATACGGACATACTTTTTGCTATCAAGACAGGGTTAGGGAATGGATATCGTTATTTTGACATCTATGGGGGAACAGGTGGAAAAAGGGAAGACCATACTATTGCAAATCTGCAATGTCTCCTTTATTTAGCTGCTAACGAATCGCGGGGAAAATTATACGGGCGCAACTATGTTTATGAAGTAATAAAAAATGAAAGGAAGGTCTTTGATAATTTCCATAATAATTATCAAGGCGATTTCTCTGTATTTTGTCTTGGGACGCCTGCAAGGGGAGTTACAATACGCAATTTTAAATATCAAGCTGAAAATATTGATATGCGTGCAGATTTACCACTAGGCGTTAGCAATTCATTTGTTCCTAATTTTCCATATCCCTATGTGGAAGTGAAAGAAGGAGCTCTTATTCTCTATTATTTCATTTCAAATAATGATAAGGATAAATAGAAAGGCTCAATAACATGAAAACATATAATGCAGGCTCATGCGATATTGCAGTCATTGGAGCAGGCCATGCAGGGATTGAAGCTAGTCTTGCATCTGCAAGGCTTGGCTTAGATACGATATGCTTTACGATAAATTTAGATAGTGTCGGAAATATGCCATGTAATCCTGCAATCGGTGGTACGGGCAAGGGACATCTGGTAAGAGAACTTGATGCTCTTGGCGGCGAGATGGGTAAGGCTGCGGATCAGGCTTGTATTCAATATAGAATGCTAAACAAAGGCAAAGGCCCTGCAGTATACTCTCTTCGTGCACAAGCGGATAGGAGAAGATATCAGGAAATCATGAAGCATACCCTTGAAAATCAAGATTGTTTAAAGATAAAACAGGAAGAGATTACTTCAATAGGCATAGAAAACAATAAAGTTTCTTACATTGAGACTGCGAATGGAGGAATTTATCGCTGTACCGCCGTTATTGTAGCTACAGGGACTTTTTTGTCGGGGAGGACCATTATAGGAGAAAATCAAAGAGATTCAGGGCCTGACGGGCTTGCCCCATCACGCGAACTTGGAAAATTTTTTAAGACACTCGATTTAAGGATGCGCAGATTCAAAACTGGAACTCCGCCAAGGATCAATTCTAAAACTGTTGATTTTTCAAAAATGAAGATTCAAGTCGGGGATCCGGATGCGGAACCATTTTCATATTCTACGAGATTTAAACCATCTAATAAAGCGGTGTGCTGGCTGACGTATACGAATGAAAAAACACATAATATTATTAGAGAAAATATTGATCGCAGTCCTATTTATTCTGGTGTTATAGAAGGCATCGGACCAAGATATTGCCCTAGTATTGAGACTAAAATTGTTATGTTTCCAGAAAAAAATAGACATCAGCTGTTTGTGGAACCAATGGGTTTAAATACAAATGAATTGTACTTGCAAGGATTTTCATCATCGTTACCAGAAGAAGTTCAAGTTCAAATGCTGCATACGATAGACGGTATGGAACATGCAGAGATGACGAGAACTGCTTATGCCATTGAATATGACTGTATCGATCCAACTGAACTCTATCCAACATTAGAATGTAAAAAAATCCAAGGACTATATGGAGCGGGCCAGTTCAATGGCTCATCGGGATATGAAGAAGCGGCTGTTCAAGGCTTTGTTGCCGGAGTAAATGCGGCATTAAAAATACAAAAACGACCTCCATTCATTTTGAAGAGATCGGATGGTTATATTGGAACTCTAATTGATGATCTTGTTACAAAAGGTACCAACGAACCGTATAGAATGATGACCTCAAGAACAGAATATCGTCTTATTAATAGACAAGATAATGCAGATATTCGATTAACACAAAAAGGCTATGACATTCGGCTTGTAAGTAAGGAACGTTTGGAGGAAGTAAATAGAAAATGGAATTGTATCAGCAATGAAATTCGAAGATTAAATACCTTTTTTCTATCGCCTTCCAATGAAGTCAATAATTTCCTAGCGAAACATCATACAGCAACAATTTCAACAGGAATATCATTAACTGAATTGATTAAAAGGCCAGAACTTAATTATGATTTATTATATGAATTGGATCCCAACCGACCGGAGCTGAATACTCCAATACGTAATGAAGTTAATATTCAAATTAAATACGAAGGTTACATACAGAGACAGTTGCATCAAGTTGAAGACTTTAAAAAGTTTGAAAATAAAACAATACCCAGTCATATAAAATATGAAGATGTGGTAGGGTTAAGAAATGAAGCCAAAGAAAAATTAAATAAAATACGCCCTATAAACTTCGGGCAGGCTAGCAGAATATCGGGGGTTTCCCCCTCGGATATTAATGTATTAATTGTTTGGTGTGAAAACCATAAATATTGAAAGACTTCCCAAATGCATCATTATTAATCCATATTTGAAAATCCACTGCATATGCCGTAGGGTTTCAGATATGAGTTTAAAACTCAATATCTTCATCGTATACTTGCTCTCCGTTGAAAGCGGGCATGTTATTTTCTTTTCTTAATATCTCATAGAAGTAACTGTTTGTGAAAGTTACATAGGGGAGAACGTATATATTAATGAAATAGCCAACGATTGGAAGAGAGGTTAGCAGATACCAACCAAGAAAACTCAAGTCAAGAATAAATAATTGCGATTTATATCCCGTCGTAATTCGTGTGCTTTCCCGTATGCATTTATATGCTGAAAAATCAGGATTATCAAACATAATAAATTCGGCATAACGATATTTGTAAATTGCAATGATGCCTGGAACAATGAGAAGTAAGGACCACAAAATCACAAAAATAGATTTCAATATATTCAGCCAGATAATTTTCCAAATAATTTCAAATACATCAAAAATCGTTCCGACGGTTGCTCTGTAATTTCGTATAATATTAATTGAATAATATAAAAAACCCACATATATAACTGAAGTTACAATTTCAATAGCCAATACGAGAATTATAGATGTCGCACTTGGATTAAAACCGTTTAACGTACTGAAAAATGCGCTATAATCCTGAGCGTATATATTTCTAATAAGTGAGTAAATATCAATATCCATGTTTATTATTCTAGTTCTTAAAAGGTCAAGCAAGAAAACAACAAAACAATAGATTAAGCTTGACAATAGGGGATTGGGCTTATATGTATGTAAGGACTGAATTGCGTATTTTTTCATTAATTTTCTGTCAATTTGCATAGCCATTAACCTCTGTTATAAAATAATATTTAAGCAAATATGAATTTCGAATTTATAAATATTTCTTATTACATTCGTGTATAAAAAATCCGGGTCAATAAATTTGGCCCGGATTTTGGTGCGCGAGGCGGGACTTGAACCCGCACGTCCGAAAGGGACACTAGAACCTGAATCTAGCGAGTCTGCCAATTCCACCACTCGCGCTGATAAAGTGCCTGATTATGATAACATTCGTGCTTTTTATTGTCAAGAATTATTCGATTTATATGTTGCCAGTAACGAATGATTAATACTATGCGCGAGTGTATCTGGTATTAAAAAGTTGATATTTGACTTTTGCAGTTAAAACTTATAATGCAAGATAAAGGTTTGTCCAAATATACAATATATATACTTTTATACTTTATTGGCCAATAGAATATTTTAAAGAATTTAATGCTTCATTCTACTAAAATTTTTTAGCCTATTCTCAAAAGCAGAGATCGCCGTTTTCTCATGCACTAACAATGGTAATTGAATCCCCATTGAATGCATCAGATATTTCGTAAATAATGGGTTTAGAATCAGCAATGGACCAATAAGATATGTTGAATATAAATTATTCTCATGAATACCCTCCAAAATGTTTCCCGGATTCATACCGCAACCAATTTCAGATTTAAATAAAAATTGTTTCGTATTATCTCCATAGGAATGTGAAAATTGCGCTTTGAAGCCGACTATTTTCAATTTCCCATCTGAAATAAAGCTTTTATATTTGTTATTTTCAGTTAAAAAATCATTAAACATGGAAGAGGAATGCCGTATATCGCTGCTATTCAGGTATTGTAAATTGAAATTTCCCATGTAAGAGGAATAATATCTGTTCATCATACGCCGTTCGGCATGATACGGGTAAAAACCAAGACAAGGCATTTTCCAGTGAGTATCTAAATCTTCTATATATTCACCAAAAATTTCTCCTGCATTTCCTGTCAGCAAAAAGGTTACCCCTTCAGAAATTCGTTGTTTTATAATTTCCTTATATGGTAAAAGCCCTTTAACTGCGAATGCCTGAAAATGTTCTGGCATACTGCCTATGTAAACGAAATTCACTTCTGAATCATAAACAAAATGCGGCTTTTCATTAAGTGCTGTGTGAAAGACTTCAACATTTTCCCCAGAACAGAAAATACTTTCCTCCAGAAACCTAATATTAAAACGATCGCCGTAAAGGTTCGCAGATTCTTCAAATAATATCTCTATTTTCATCGATTTGCTATTCTCCTATTTAATATATTAAGAGTTCTGAATCGCATTTATCAAATTCTTTTCAGCTGACATTGCGGACTGAATTTGGTAGTTATCATGAACGATGAACAATTTTATATTAGGATTAATATCAAATAAAGCCACGTCGTTCGACGGATCATCACTGCCAATAATTATTTTATCTTGCGGTATTCCAGCTAATTGGAGGCGCAAAGAAACATCTTCAATAAGGCATTTTCCGGATATTATGATTTTTTCAATATCTAGACTGTTTAAGAATTCGAAATCCGTTTCATATAAGTATGCAGGATTTTCTGTTCCAGTCGCTTGATCACGGGGATCTTCTAAGATTAACAGAATTTCTTTTTGACCAGGAATAGAGCAAACATATTTAAAAGCTGAGGAGCAGGCTGTTGCATTCTGACCTTTTGCCATCTGTCGAATAATATGGACACCGTTAATTGTTTTTTCAGAATAGCGCGAATCTGTAATCGTAATATCAAGCAAAGCGTTTGAAATTGTATTTCCATCTATACCATAAGTCCGCAGCAATGCGATTGCGGCAATTTCATCGTAGATATTAAAAATTCCGTCATTAAGCAATGGATATACCTCTCCATTGGCTAGTATCAACATTCTCTTTTTATAATCAATATATTTAACATTGACATCTGCTATTGGGGACTTAAGCCCGCATGCTGGGCAATGCATTCTTCCAATGTGATTATAGCGGCAAAAGTCTGTTGCCATTATGGAACCACAACGCGGACACGCCCTGAGATCGTTAATCAAATTACAGCATACACTGGCGTCATCTTTCTGGCGATCTATTCCATAATAAACTCGCTTATTTTCAGGTTTAATGGATGCGGAGATTAGATCATCAGCATTTAAGACTAATACGCAGTCATTGGGTAGCGATTGTTGAATAAAATCTCTAATAAAGAATGGATGGGCATTTCTTTTTAATGAGTCTCGCGATAAATTCGTAACTAGCAAAAAGTCAGGATGTACATAAGGATATATTCGTAGAGAACTTCGTTCATCGACTTCTAATACAGCAATGTCTTTATTGGACTTATTGCATAGAGTAGTAGAGTTTAGAAGGCATGTTGCAATTCCGGTATTTATATTACTGCCCATACGATTTGTTGCAACGCGAAAATTACATTTTTCAAAAATGTCCGCAACCATGTTTGTGGTAGTCGTTTTTCCATTAGAACCCGTTACAGCCAAAATTGTTTTCGGCTTAGAAATGTGGGAAAGAAAAAGTGGGTCTATTTTAAGAGCCAGTTTACCCGGTAAGTTTGAACCTCCACGGTGTAATAAATTTTTAAGAATCTTACATCCAAATGAAGTGATTTTTCCTGCAAGTAAAGCAATATTAAATCTAATCATAATGTCCTCTTATGAAAGAATGTTATTTGGATTCAAGTTATAAAACAAATCCAAATAACAATAGTTGTAATATACCAGTTTCGTTAAAAAATACACGTTGCGATTTATTAATATCCTTTAATTATATGTTTTAATCCTAAAGCGTGCTGGCTTGGGCCTGTATTTTACGCCGGAAACTAATCCCATAGCAGCAAAAAGAGTAACCATGGATGATCCTCCATAACTAAAGAATGGAAGTGTAACTCCGATAACAGGTGTAATTCCCATACACATTCCAATGTTAATAAATGTCTGAAATGCAATTGTTGCTGCAACTCCAAAACATAAGAACAAATCAAAGTTTGAGCCGGAATGAATTCCGACGACACAACAACGAATTATTATTGCTACTAAGAGAATAATAACAATAACACATGCGATCATTCCGAGCTCTTCACCAATAACTGCAAAAATAAAATCTGTATGCTTTCCCGCTAGTGCTTCAGACTGAGATTGGGGTCCATTGCCAAGACCAACGCCGGTAAGTTTTCCAGAAGCAAGTGCCATTTTTGACTGGTTGGCCTGCCACATATAGGAATCACCAGTAGGATCTATACTTGAATCATAGGGCGCAAGAATTCTATTTTTTTGATAATCTTTCAAAAAATAATTCCATGCGATGGGAACAAATGCAGCAAGAATTCCAATTCCAAGGGCTATCCAAAGCCAACTTATTCCAGCAATGAAAAGAATTATTATAAAAATGAACATAATAATCAGATCACTACCAAGATCAGAAGAAATTAACTCTATTAATGCAAACAATACGATAAAATGCAGAACTAATTGTGCTACCGACCATGGAGAATTAAGGTTTTTATATTCCTTTAAATATGATGTCTGCTTTGCGAGTATTATAATAAAAGTAATTTTAATAACTTCAGTTGGCTGCAACCCGACACCGAAGAAGCGAAACCAACTTCTGTTGCCAGTTCCACCTTCAACTCCAAAAGGGATAAGAAGGAAAAGAATAACAACATTAAATATACATAAATATATCCACTGATTTGCAATAATTTCGGAGTCAATTACAGTTAGAATAATATATGCAATAATACCTAGGATTAAAGCTATAACTTGAATTGCAACATATCTTTGCGGATTACCATAACTTTGTGTTGCCGAATTTATTACGACAATGCCGAATATCGCACAAATACAACACATCGAAAACAAGAACATATCCGAATGTTTTAGGAAATATTTTGTAGAAAAGAAAACTTTTTTCATAAGGTATCCTGACTTGGTTCTTGGATTATCTGTATCTTATCATACGTTATTACTTTACGCAAATAAGGCATAGGTGCTATAATGTGACGCGAATTATTGATTGGAGAGATCATGAAAAAAATAATTACAGAGTCGGAATCAGATACGGAAAAAATTGGAGCAATTTTTGCTAAGAATCTCCCAGACGGCACTGTTGTTGCATTGCACGGCGAGTTAGGGGTGGGGAAAACTGCATTTGTAAGGGGAATGGCTCTAGGTTTAGGCATCGAATGCCGTGTTACAAGTCCGACATTTACAATTGTGAACGAATATGTTGGGGAGAGAATACTAATCCATTTTGATATGTATAGAATTCATAATTCAGATGAATTATTTGATATTGGCTGGGAAGATTATCTTCGTAGAAATGCTATTTGTGTTGTCGAATGGAGTGAAAATGTTCCAGGCGCATTTGACGGTGATGAAATAAAAATATTTTTCAAGCGAATGTCTGACAATGAAAGATTGATAGCAATAATGGAGAAAGGAGAACAATGTTAATCCTTTCATTAGAATCTTCTGCAAAATCCGCTTCGGTTGCGATTGTTAAAGATAAAAATCTATTATCTATAAACACTCAAATTAGCACATTAACACATAGCAGAACTCTCTTGCAAATGGCTTCAAACTTGATGCAGTTAACAGAAATAAAGCTACAGGATGTCGATTTGCTCTCTGTATCTTATGGCCCTGGTTCATTTACTGGGATACGTATTGGAATATCAGCTGTAAAAGGTCTATCATGGGCCTCCAATATTAACTGCTTTGGTGTTTCGACATTGGAAGCTTTGGCTTGGAATGCTTGCATTTACGAAAATGCCATTCTTTGCCCGTGCATGGATGCAAGAAGGTCGCAAGTATACAATGCTCTATTTTCTATTAAAAATTCTATGCCGGTAAGACTTACTCAGGATCGTGCAATATCACTTGAAGATCTAGAGAAAGAAATTATAAAATTTAAAGAACCTATAATTTTTTTAGGTGATGGAGCTGAATTATGCTATAATTTCTTCCAGAAAAAATCTGATTGTATTCTTGCGCCGGAGAATATTAGATGGCAAAGTGCTTATGGTGTCGCAAAGGCTTCGGAAGGTCATTCAGGCTATAGTGCCGATCATCTATTGCCTGTGTATCTGAGACTTTCGCAGGCTGAACGTGAACGGCAAGCACGTAATAATAATTAATCTAAAGAAGATTCAAATAAAGGAGAAAAATAATGAGCAAGGTTTGCGTTTTTGACCATCCACTGATCCAGCATAAATTATCCATACTGCGAGACAAAAATACAAGTGTAAAGGAATTCAGAGAATTAGTATCCGAAATCGCTATGCTAATGTGCTATGAAGCAACACGGGATCTTCCTTTAGAGGAAATTGAAGTTGAAACACCGATGGGCATAGCTAAATGTCATAGAATCGCCGGAAAAAAACTTGCCGTAGTTCCAATTTTACGTGCTGGCCTCGGAATGGTCGACGGAATGGTAAGTATGATGCCTAATGTCAAAGTAGGGCATGTAGGGTTATACCGCGACCCAGAAACGCTTCAACCGGTAAAGTATTATTTTAAAATGCCCCCAGATATAGCAGAACGCGATGCAATTGTTGTCGATCCAATGCTTGCAACTGGCGGCTCTGCAAGTGCAGCGATTTCTTTTGTAAAAGAAGCAGGAGTGAAGAGGGTAAAATTAATGAGTATTATAGGTGCACCGGAAGGCGTTGCAAAAATGCAGCATGATCACCCAGACGTAGATATTTACGTTGCTGCATTGGATGAACGACTTAATAACGATGGTTACATTGTTCCGGGGCTTGGTGATGCTGGAGATAGAATCTTTGGAACAAAGTAATTATGAAGAGTAAATATATAATAACTGTATTATAATTAAATCCTTCAAAGAGCAGGACCTATGTTGGAATATACTATATTAGGTCCTGCTCTTTGAAGGATACAAGGAATAAACGATTAATAAATCCTATAAATTTCCTGTTGAATACATAATCGCTGATAGAGCGACAATTGGTGCTGTTTCACATCGAAAAATTCTATTCCCCATAGAACAAATATAGAAGCCAAGATTTTTTGCTATATCGGCTTCGTATTCTGCGAAGCCGCCTTCAGGTCCGGTAATAACAGAAAAACTTTTACCGTTAGGATTTTGATCCAAAGCTTCCTTTATGCCGATTCGATTATTTTCTTTTTCATACATAAAAAGCTTTATATCCGCTTTATTGGCAAAATTTAACATTTCAACATAATCACCAGCCCATGATACTTTTGGTATAATACCACGCCCGCATTGCTTAGCTGCTTCTTCGGAGATAGAATTCCAGCGTTCCAATTTTTTTTCTTGTTCTGTTATTTTTGCAATAGTGTATTTTGAATTAAAAAAGTATATACGATTTGCACCGCTCTCAACAGACTTTTGAACGATGTATTCTGCGCGATCACTACCTTTTGGCAGTCCGCAATAAACTGAAACATCAACATTAGGCTCGGATTTACATACATGAGAATCGATTATTTCTAGTTGAGCTTCCTCGTCGCTTGAAGCGATTATTCTGCAAGAATAATCCATTCCCTTTCCATCACATATTATTACATTATCTCCAGGTCGAAGACGTAAAACACGCAAATGATGCGCATCTTTTCCACGCATATATGCCATCCCACCAAATAGGTTTGTAGCAGATATAAAGAATTTTGGCATAGCAACACATCCTTATTTGCATATTTATAATGAAATTTAAATTATTATTGCATAAATGGTATTTCTTTTCAATTCATGAGGGCCAGTCAACTAAGTTGTATATTGCACAAGCATCTAAAACACACATAGTGCACTTTGCACTATTGATGTAACTAAAATTTGTAACCATATTAAAGAATTTCACTTTACAATATTAAATCTTTTGCTAAAATATAGTCAATCAGCGAATTTCATTTGATTCCTCTCTTTTTCATACATTTCTCTTATAACAACAGCACCTGGATTAATTCAGGTGCTGTTGTTATAGGTTATAAATAACAATGCTAAATAAAGCTTATATATTGCTTATATTTTTAGGAAAACAAATGTCAAAATTGCAGCACCGTGTTAATCTAATTAAATTTACTGTACATAAGAAGTTTACTTGAATTCTTGATCTGTATCAAATAACTTATATGATAGGCTAAGCAATTCTTTTAAATAAGGATCCAGTTTCTCACGGCCATAAGTACACATTCCTAATATACGGTCGACTTTTGGATTAAGCGGAATTAGCTTGACGTCAGAATCACAACCTTCGAACATTAATGCAGAGAGTATGCCAATCCCAAGTCCGCAGGATACCATAGCAACGATAGCGGGATCGTCAATTGGCATTTCTCTTTTTTGTGGAACCAAACCCAATTGCACCATATCCTTTTGAAAATTGTAGTCTGTACCATAGGTCGAAATAATAAAAGTTTCATCTTTCAAATCATAAAAAGTTAGAGATTTAAGATTGGAAAATCTACTATCTTTTGGCACAACGGCAAAATATTCATCTCTCTTGAAAGGATAAAAATTGAATTTATCACCTGCTATTTCGCTACAAATTGCTGCGTCTGCATCTCCATTAATCAGCCAATGTCGAATTTCTTCTTTTCCTCCGACTAAAACTTGGAAAGTGACATCATTGTGTTTAGTAGAATAGTCTTTGATAATCTGCGGAACCATATTCCTTGAAGTACTTGAAAACATTGCAAGACGGATTATTTTTGTCTTTTTAAGTCGAATTAATGACAATTCATTGATTAAATCCGATTCATCCTTAATAATTTTATTTAGATAGGGAAGGATACGCTGGCATTCGGGGGTAGCACGAACGCCTGAAGAGGAACGTTTTAATAATGGAATCTGGAATTCTTCTTCAAGGGAGTTCATCATGTGCGTTAAACCAGATGAAGTATAGCCCAGGATTTCAGATGCTTTCAGTAAACTACCCGATTCGAGTGAAGTCATTAACGCTTTAATTTTATTTGTATCCATAGCTTCTCCTTATGAAAAATCATTTAAGTTGAAGTGTTAACATAAATCTTCAGTATTAGGTATAGTTCATTAAATTTGTTCAAAACATTTGAGGCATTTGGCTTTCAAAATAATATACTAAAAACTCTTTCGCTAAACTATTTGGCTTTATATTTTGGCAGGCTTCAGATGGATCAAACCAGTCCCAAAAATCAATTTCATTATTTGAATTTACAAACTTAGAGCTAACCCAACATGTAAAGTTTATCATTAGAGTATTTGATGGTTCAAAGAATTTAGTCTTATTAATTTTACAATTAAGCATTTCGAGACCTGTTTCTTCAAGAAGTTCCCTTCGTGCTGCGTCTTCTGCTGATTCTTTCTGCCGTATATAACCCGCAACCAAAATATAATATGGTTTCCCATATTGCTTTATTAATAGAATTTTATTGTCTATTGTGTTTCTTACAATTAAACTTACTGCTGTGTAATAAATGGGATAGATAAAGCGTTTGCAGTGATTGCAATATGAAATTATTCCTTCATTTCCATGATTTTTTAACTGTAGCTTGTTACCACAGTACATACAATAGTCCATTCTATTAATTCCTTTCGGTCATCTGATTAGCTAATATATTATATGATCCATTAATCAATAGTGATGCGTTGATTACAATAAACAATCAATTAATCTAAATATAAAATCTCTAATTCATGTCTTATATTATATCTATTGACATTGTAAAACCCGAATTATAGAATATATAAGCAAAATTCGGCGAAGGATTTTTTATACTATTGTTTACAATATTTTTTTATATTTCCTTCATTATTTCAATCTATTAGGAAACTTGTACTTCCATATATGCGCCCGTAGCTCAGCAGGATAGAGCGGTCGCCTCCTAAGCGACAGGCCGCGCGTTCGAATCGCGCCGGGCGTGCCATTAAAAAACATAATTATGGACTTTGAATCCTGAATGGCATAGTTAACTTTTATTAATTTTGATTGCACTAAAACTACATACCGATTCGCGGATTCGACTGCACAGTTCCTTTCTATTTTCTGCGAAAACATACAGCAAGCATAAAGTGCAACATAGAAAGCGAATAAATCCTTGCTACAATGGCGACATATTCCGAAATTTAGACGGAATGCAGCAACAAATATACAGATATAGACTAGATATATAAAAAAGGAAGCAGATTGCAGCAGACGGCATTTTAGCAAGAATTTACTATAAGAATGATTATATCTTTGAAAATTTGATAGGATAGTGTTGCAAAAAGATAGTCAAAGGATACTCCGACTATCTTTTTGCAATTTTTATCTTAATTTTTAAATAGCTATTTTGCCTCTGCAGAAGCAATAAGATTATATCGTCGCAGTAATGTGTATGAACAGGTATCGTAAACTTTCCAATTGCTTAATTTATCTTTAACTCGCCTAGAATCATTCCATGCTGCATTTGCCGATAGAAGTAGACTACGTATTATCTGGTCATTTTGATAAGAAATTAGGATTTTATAGCATTGATCTGCATCATCTACGAGCTTTGTAATGATATCATCTTTTTCTGCAAAAAATACTAGAAACATTATATTCAATATGCAGCTTTTAGCATTTAATGTTCTATAGAACCCAGGATTAGAAATATTTAAAGTCATATTATTAGAGACGTTGTATATATGATTTAGAATTTTATAGCTTCTGTTAATATTCCAGGAATATTTCTTTGCCCAACTTCTGCAATTATACGTATTTTCTCTCCAAATCTCTCCAGAACGAAGTTCCTTATAGTTATATAAGAGTATCTTTTGGGTCTCGTTTAATGGCTCAAATAACGAACTATCGGATTCGTATGCACCTCCGAAATCAATTGAATCTGATAAATTGACAATTAATGATTCAGAACTTATATTTAGCAAAAATCTAAAAAAAGTCACGGCATTATATAGATCGAAAAAATAATCAGTATTATTTTTATTTTTAATTCGTTTTTCAGATATACTATAAGATACTGAAATATAGCTAAGTATTTCACGAGGTTTATTTTCCTTGATTGCGACTAGAGGAGATGACATGAAATCTTCTCTGTTTACGATTTCATCGAAGTGGAGTAATAGATTATCATTAAGTTTTATATTTGCCGCTTCTTTGTCTGATGTAACTGCTACAATTATCATAGAAATAATAATATAAGCTAGATACAGTAAAGCATAAAGCCAGTTAATGCTTATTAAATAACCGAAAATAGACTGGGCAAAGAGCATTCCGAAAAGTCTAAATATTGATAATGCACCTGAAAGGGCTATTCCGCGGATAAACCCTACGATAATACAAATTAACTGGACAATGAATAGCATACAAATAATAAAATTCGTACTCTCATCCATTATCGGAAGCTCACTATAATACTTTAGTAGTATTAATGCCAGTGAATTCATTAGGCCTGAAAGAAGAAGCCAAAGATAACCGGCATATTTTTTGGTTGCTTGGTTGGAGACAAAGAAAGTAAGGCAACAAAAACAGACCAAAAAAACTGCATACAAAATATTTGAACTTTCTAGTATGCGACTGTTAATATTGTTCTGAAAATCATAAAGCGCTTTTGCAAGGGTAAATACATTGTGGATAAAACCGCTTTCAAATATTGTTTCTATCAAATTTTTTATCCTCCCACATACATGAAAGCTTATTTTCAGATGTCACTATTCGACTTGATAGCAAAACATTTCTGTTTACGTTTTGCCTTGAAAAATATATTATTCAATTTTGCGGATTATATTGCGTCTATGAGCCATATAATGCAAATTGATTTACAATTAGTAATATTATGCTTTATAATTATAACTTAATCATAAATGTTTGCAAAAATACATAATTACTATATATTCATTTATAGAAAATATCATAGGCATCATGAAAATAAAAAACTATATTGTTTCAAGTTTATATCATTTTTTGAAAAAATAAATCAATATCAATAGTCTTAAAGTATGTTAATGATCAACGTGTAATTCTTCAACTTATTAGAAAGAAGTATTTTTATGAAAAAAGGCAAATTGTTTGTATTAACTGGCCCTTCGGGAACTGGCGTTGGTGAAGTAATTAAAGGCGTAAACAGGCTTAGAGATGATATTAGTTTTGTAACGCCAATAACTTCAAGAAAAATGAAGCAAGGTGAAGTTAACGGGCATGGCTTTTACTTCTATGAATTGGAAGAATGGGAAAACCTAAAGGCCAATGGAGGCCTATTGGAGCATACGACATTCGCTGGTAATGATTATGGAACGTCAAAAAAGCTTGTTGAAGAAATTATAAATAGTGGAAGGAATGTTCTTTTGAATCTAGAAATTGAGCGTGCAAAACAGATTCATGAGAATATGCATGACGCCATTTTTATCCTTATTGTTAAGGAAAGCCTAAAAAAACTTGAGGAAACATATATTCAGAAAAAAATGTCAGATATTGAAATACGTGTAAGGATCAATGAAGCGAAAAAGATATATCAGAATTCCGGATTTTTCAATTATATTGTTTTTGATGATAACATAAGCCAAGCTACTGAGGAAGTTAACGCAATCATAACTGCCGAAAGCTGCAGAACTGAAGCAAGATTAGAACATATAAAATTCTGAGCACGATAGACGAAAACAGTCAACAACTAATTAATTTTAGATTAAATCTTTGGGGAGGGGTATAATGTCTTCAAATCCTATGCACAATTTAACATATGGGCTCTTTATCCTTGCGGTTAGAGATGGGATAAATGAGAATGGATGCATTATTAACACTTGCACACAAATTACAAGTAAGCCAGATGTTATTTCATTTGCTGTAAATAAGCAGAACTATACTAGTGATATCTTGCTAAAAACTGGTGAATTTAACATTTCAATCCTTTCTGAAGATGTAAAATTTGAAACAATTACTAGGTTCGGCATGCAAAGTGGAAGAAGCGTTGACAAATTAAATAATATTAAAGTTGAACACGGGAGTAATGGCATATTTTATATTAGCTACGAAAGTAATGCCGTAATTTTTGGTAAGGTCAAACAAGTTATAGATGTTGGCTCACATAATCTCTTTATTGCGAATGTGATTTCTAGTAAAATTCTTTCAGCTGTGCCATCTGTAACTTATTCCTATTATCAGAATCATATAAAAAAGAATCAACTGCCAAAAACGAGCAAACATGCATGGAGATGTAAAGTATGCGGCTATGTCTATGAAGGGGAAAATTTGCCACCGGATTTTATTTGCCCGCTCTGCAAACATCCTGCCTCTGATTTCGAACAGGTTCAATGAACATGGAAAATTGTCAAGAACAATTGCTTCATGAAATTGAGGCATGTTTAGATATTATATTGAAATCTCCTACGCAATCCGGCCCTCAGAACAATTTATTAAGCAGATACGCTGTGCTTCTGCAAGAATTTTCTAAATTATCGCCGAATATGCAAACTCAAAGTTTCTCTGTACGGTGTTTACATAGAATATATGCCACACGCGTTCGCTATCCCTTTTTTTGGATTGATGAACTTGAACTATTGACTTACAGAGAAATTGCTTGAAACGTTAATAATTAATTGTTTTTCTATACTAAATAGCCTTTGCGCCCACCAAGTATTTTATTTGGTGTGGCGCTTATAGTTTTAGTTCAGTAATAAAAAATGTTTTATTAATTGCATTAGAATCTATTATTATTGTAGACTTTGAATTGAAAGTGTTGTATTACTAACACAAGAAATTAGCCGATTTGCATTACGAATAACTATTATTACGGAGTATAACTTGGAAATTAATGTCACATACGTCAAAGATGTCTTGCTTGCTGCCGCAGAGGTATTTAATAACCAAGATTATGTATCAACTTGCCACGAAAAAGGCCGGAACGATTTTGTTACAAATGCGGATCTAGCTGTTGAAAAAATTGTTACAGAAGAATTGTTTTCGAAATATCCAGAGATAGAAATGCTAAGTGAGGAAACTAATCATTCTGTTAATTTTAATAATAATTTTTGGGTACTGGACCCAATAGACGGAACAACGAATTTGATTCATGGTTATAGGCAATGTGCAATTTCCTTGGCTTATTATGAAAATAGCAGGCCGTGTTTGGGTTTGATTTATCTGCCATTCAGTGCAGAAATGTTTATTGCGAAAAAAGATGGCGGTGCATATTTAAACAATTCACCGATCCACGTAAGCAAAACATCTTGTTTGGAAAATTGCCTTGCTATTATTGGTACAAATCCATATCAGAAAGAATCATCTGCAGATGAGTTTGAAGCGTTTAAACTTACATTTGATTTATGTCAAGATATTCGCAGAAGCGGCTCTGCTGCAATAGATTTGGCATACATATCCGCCGGACGCGCAGATTTATTTTTTGAAAAGAATTTGAAAATTTGGGATTATGCAGCGGGCAATTTACTTGTCTGTGAAGCAGGCGGGACGGTATGCAACTTTTCAGGCAAAGACATTAGCAGTTTAAGTCGGCATGAAGATATATTTGCCTGCAATTCCTTAATAGACAAGGATTTTCGATGTCAAGTTTTGCAGTTATTGAATAGAAACTAATGGGTATCTATTCTAGATCCACATTAATATTTATAAATAGGGATTAAAAAGGGGTTTAATAATACTATGGATTTAAAAGATATAAATAAGGAAGTATTGACTGTCGCAGAAGAAATAATTAATGATTATCAAAACAAACGCGATGTCGATCGTATGGACATTCTTGGTCAGCCTGACAATGATGTTGTAGTAGACGTATTAAATAAGCTAATGAACATATTATTTCCTGGGTACTATAGGGATAAAAAATATTTTGGTTACAGTTACAATAATCGGCAATCCGTATTAATTGAAGATGTATTCTACCACTTACAGAAACAGATTGATATCGCATTGAAATACAGTTCCTATTTTCAAAATAAAACAGGCAATGAAATTAAAGATGCCTCTGAAATTATCACACTTAATTTTTTGAAAAAAATACCCACTATTAGAGAATATGTTGACACTGACTTGCAAGCAACATATGACGGAGACCCAGCTGCCTTCAGTAAGGATGAAGTTGTGCTTAGCTATCCAGGGTTCTATGCCAGTACTGTAAGCAGACTTGCCCATGAATTGTATATTCAGCATGTTCCTTTGATACCGCGCATGATGACTGAGTACGCTCACGGTAAAACTGGAATTGACATACACCCCGGGGCAACAATAGGAAAATACTTTATGATGGATCATGGCACGGGAATTGTTGTTGGCGAAACTTCTATTATTGGAGAGCATGTTAAGGTATATCAGGGGGTTACAATTGGAGCTCTTTCTACTCGGGGCGGACAAAGACTACGTGGGATTAAGCGGCACCCTACAATTGAAGATAATGTTACAATTTACTCCGGAGCATCAATTTTCGGTGGCGAAACGGTCATTGGTAAAGGAGCGGTAATTGCAAGTAGTGCATTTATTACACGCTCAATTCCGCCTTATTCTAGAGTAAGTGTGAAAAATCAGGAACTAATTATTAAAGAAGACAATAGCCAAAAAATAATTAAAAATGAAATTGTAGATGATAATACTTGGTAATTTTTATGCATTTATGATATTTAGATTGACAATCATGTAGTCTTAGTTCAGGATTGCAATTTAAAGTTTTCAGGAAGTTATCTTTTGTGATCGATCCAAGGAGCTAGTAGGTGCAAGAAATAAAATACCATTTCAGTTCGTATAAAAATGCTATGCGCTTAAATGTGAATAATGGAATTTTTTACTGTACATTTCCAAGCCTAGATCAAACAGGTTTGGTTTCGCATCTTTTTAGCACACGAATCGGAGGGGTGAGTGATGGATGCTGCGCTTCTCTTAATTTTTCATATAAAATGGATAATAGCAAAAATAACGTAGATGAGAATTTTTGCAGGATATCTGAAATTCTTGGTTATGGAAGAAATTTAAAAAATTTTGTCTGTAGCCAGCAACAACACCATACAAATGTTAAAAGGGTTTTCGAATCGGATAGAGGAAGTGGCACAGCTGTCCCTTTAAGATATTACGATTTTGATGCTCTTATCACAGATGTCCCAGGCTTGATATTAGTAACTTTTCATGCAGATTGCGTGCCAATCTATATTGTTGATCCGGTTCATGCTGCAATTGGTCTTTGCCATTCCGGCTGGAAAGGAACTTTAAATATGATTGCGTTTAAAACCATAAATAGTATGGGAACACAATTTGGCAGCAGAGCAGAGGATTGTATATGCGCGATCGGACCTTCTATTTGCGTAGACTGCTATGAAGTAGGTGAAGAAATATATGACCTATTTCATGAAAAATATGGCGAAGCTATAGATAATTATCCAATTTTCAAGAAATTTCCCAATGGTTCGTTTCATTTAAACCTTTG
>OMTF01000044.1 GCA_900313925.1 uncultured Eubacteriales bacterium
CAACAGTGCGACACAGAGATGGATTCGCAGTCTGGGGGCATGTAGGAATAATCTTGCCAGTTGATCTCTGTCAAGAAAAAACTCCGCAACAACTTGACGCGGTCGTTTACAGGTCCGTTCTTGAAATAGAAGGGGCTTTATACTATACTTCTACTTGTTTTGAGAGTAATTTCGCCTTCCGGAACGGATGGCGGATCCGCAAAGGAAAGGGGACACGGAAGTATGTGCGGTATTATCGGATATACCGGTCCGAAAGCGGCAGCGCCGCTGCTACTTGACGGTCTGCGGAAGCTGGAATACAGAGGCTATGATTCTGCCGGCATCGCAACGATCTGCGAAGGCAGCATACAATTTGCAAAAACACCCGGAAAGATTACAAATCTGCTCAACCGGACCCATAACGGAACGGACTTGCAGGGGACCTGCGGTATCGGACACACTCGCTGGGCAACCCATGGCGTTCCGAACGAACTCAACGCGCATCCGCATATGAGCCAGAGCGGAAAGCTTTGCATCGTTCACAACGGGATTATTGAAAACTATGCGGAAATCAAACAGTTTCTTCAGGAAAAGGGCTACCATTTCATTTCCGATACCGATACCGAAACAGCCATCCAGCTGATTGATTATTTCTTCTTTAAAACCAAAAATCTGCTACAGGCCGTGCTCCATGCGCTGCATCGCATTGAAGGGGCTTATGCCATGGTCATTCTCTGCGCTGATGATCCGGACACCATCATCGCCGCAAGAAAGGACGCGCCTTTGCTCCTGGGCTACGGGGACGGATTCAACCTGGTTGCATCCGACGCAACGGCTCTTATTGCGCATACCCGGAAGGTCGCATATATGGAAGACGGGGAAGTGGCCGTGGTTACGCCGCAGTCGATCGAGGTTTTTGATATCCTTGGTCAGCCGGTAAAAAAGGAGCTTCATACCATCGACTGGGATATTTCCGCGGCGGAAAAGGGCGGCTATCCGCATTTCATGCTCAAGGAAATCATGGAAGAGCCGAAAGCAATCCACAAAACCGTTTCGCCCCGGATAAAAGACGGCCGGATTGATTTCGGTGACCTGAAGCTTACTTCGGAACAGATTCAGAATGCGGATATTCTTTATATCATTGCCTGCGGATCTTCCTACCACGTCGGTATGGTGGCAAAGTACACGCTGGAAGGTCTTACACACAAGCTGGTGCTCCCGGTCTTGGCTTCCGAATTCTGCTATAGTGATCCGCTGGTAACGGAAAACACGCTTGTTATCATTATCAGCCAGTCCGGAGAAACGCACGATACCATGGAAGCCCTTAAAGTGGCAAAGCAGAAAGGTGCGCATATTCTTTCGATCGTTAATGTCGTCGGCAGTTCCATCGCACGGGCTTCCGATGATGTCCTTTACACATGGGCCGGTCCGGAGATTGCAGTTGCAACGACAAAGGCGTATACAACGCAGCTGGTTCTGCTGGACCTGCTCGGTCTGTATCTGGCCGACATTCTGGGAACGATCCGTCCGGAGGAGTATTCCGCGGTACTGGAGGAACTGAACTGGATTCCGGAGAAAGTGGAATCCATTCTGCAGAGTACCGATCAGATAAAATTCCTTGCAAGCCGGTACTTTAATCATAATTCCATCTTCTTTATCGGAAGAAATATTGATTATGCTCTGTGCATGGAAGGATCGCTGAAACTGAAGGAGATTTCCTATATTCATTCCGAGGCGTACGCCGCAGGGGAACTGAAGCACGGTACGATTTCTCTGATTGAGGACGGAACCCTTGTGATTGCCCTGGCTACCTATACGCCGCTGTTTGAAAAAATCCGAAGCAACATCGTAGAGGTCGCATCCCGCGGCGCGGAAGTTCTTGCCCTGACAACCGTCAGCAAGACGGAAGATGTGTCGGCGGTAGCGGATCATGTGATTTCCGTTCCGGATACCCATCCGATTTTGCAGCCTTCTCTGGGCGTTGTTCCTCTGCAGCTTTTTGCCTATTACATGGCTTTGCAGCGGGGCTGCGATATCGATAAGCCGAGAAATCTTGCAAAATCCGTTACGGTGGAATAAGCATCTAATCATAAAGCCGTGCCACGGAAGGCACGGCTTTTGTTTTCTTCCTTTTTTCTTTCCGCTGTTATTTTTCCAGCACCTGGCTGCGTATATTCCGAAACGCCTCAATGAAGGCCACGGAGTCCAGACCATAAGCGACGCTGTCATAGCCCATCGCGAATTTGTCTTTAGAATCCTTGGGAGACCCGGCGTAAATAATGCAGGGCTTTCCCGCCGCATGGCAGACTTCCGCAATATGGCGAAGAGACTGCTTAAAATCGGGCCGGTCAAACTGACCTGCAATTCCAAGAGATGTGGACAGATCATAAGGTCCGACAAAAATCGCATCAATTCCCTCGACCGCTACAATTTTTTCCAGATCCGCGAGACACTCCGCGGTTTCACACTGCGGAATCAGTAGGGTTTCGCGGTTCGAAACCTCGAAATAATTCTCCAGCCCCTGCTGCGCATATTCTTCATACCAGAAGCCGGATCCCGGTCCGGGTGCAACGCCGCGGCTGCCGACAGGCGCGTATTTTCCGTATTCCACGATTTTTTCTGCGTCTTCCACCGTTTTTACACAGGGAATAAGCAGTCCCATGGCTCCTACATCCAAGGGCTTCAGTATCGCCGGTCGGGAGATTTCCTGGACCCGAACAATCGGCGTAAGTCCATAGAGTTTCGCCGTTCGAATATACTCCAGATCGGATTGCGGGTGAAAACATCCATGTTCATTGTCAACAATGATGTAATCCAGCCCGCTCAGGCCGAGGCATTCCACGGCTGTCGTAGATCCGAGCTCAAAGAACGTTCCTATTGTTTTTCCCCGCGTAAAAGTTTTTCCCGTAGTGTATTCTTCATAATAGCCTCTTTTCTCACAGAACTTGCTGTCGTCTGCCGTTTGAAGTTCTTTTAAATATTATTGCGCAGCGCGGCGGATGTCAATCTTCACACCCTTCTTCTTTTTTCGATGATCCCTTGTGAAAACTGAACGAATCTTCATGCAATTTCCGAAATTTCCTGTCTGTTTCTCCCTGCTGCTATGCGTTGACTTGCTCCATTTAAAGTGTTACACTTTAAATCGTTATTCTAAAATGATAACCTTTTCAAAAGAGAGGACTGCACCATGAAAAAGAAAACTTTGAAACTTATTTCTCTTGTTCTTGCCTTTGCGCTGCTCGCCGCTTTTTCGGCCTGCGGCTCCTCCGGCTCAGACTCCGCTGCCAGCGAAGCTCCTTCTTCGGCAGCCGCCGGAAAAACCTTCAACATCGGCGTCGTACAGCTGGTAGAGCATCCGGCACTTGATGCTGCCACGCAGGGTTTTTCCGATAAGCTGACGAGCCTTATGGAAGCGGATGGAAATACCGTCAATATCGACGTGCAGAATGCACAGGGAGAATCCTCAAACTGCGCCGTCATTGTCAATGGCTATGTTTCGAAAAATGTCGATTTAATCATGGCAAATGCGACCGCGGCGCTACAGGCTGCGCAGACCGGAACCAGCACCATTCCGATTCTCGGAACGTCTGTAACCGATTATGCGACCGCTTTGGACATTGATAACTGGTCCGGTACAACGGGCATCAATGTATCCGGCACCTCCGATCTGGCTCCTCTGGATCAGCAGGCGGATATCATCAAGGAACTCTTCCCCGATGCGAAGAATGTCGGACTTCTGTACTGCGTCGCAGAACCAAATTCCAAGTATCAGGTAGACCTTGTCCGCGGCTACCTTGAGGATATGGGTTACACTTGCACCGACTTTACCTTTGCCGATTCCAACGAGGCAGCCTCCGTTACGCAAAGTGCCTGTAGCGCCAGCGACGTCATTTATATTCCAACGGATAACACCGCCGCTTCCTGTGCGGAAACAATCCGCGGCGTAGCGGAGCCCGCCGGCGTTCCCATCGTTGCCGGAGAGGAAAATCTCTGCAAGGGCTGCGGCGTCGCCACCTTGTCGATCTCCTATTATTCCCTTGGGGAGAAAACTGCCGAGATGGCGTACGACATCCTCGTGAACGGAGCCGATCCCTCCACTATGGAAATTCAATACGCCGAAGCTTTTACGAAGGAGTACAACGCCGAACTGGCGGAAGCCCTGGGCGTTACCATTCCCGATGGCTATGAACCGATCGCGGAAGGCTGACACTTTTCCCGAACCCAATATGCAGGGAAGCGGAAAAGGATCCGCTTCCCTGTTTATACAGGGCTAAGATCAAATCTAGGAGGATAAGTAGTGAGCTTTTTTCCGAACCTGCTGAGCGCACTTCCCGGCGCGATTGCCCAAGGACTGATCTGGGGCATCATGGCAATTGGCGTTTATATTACCTTTAAAGTTCTGGATGTTGCCGATCTGACGGTCGACGGAACGATGGCTACCGGCGGAGCCGTCTGTCTCATGCTGATGATAAACGGCATGAACGTCTGGCTCGCCCTGCTGCTTGCATTCCTTGCAGGCTTGGCCGCGGGTCTCGTTACAGGGCTTTTGCATACAAGACTTGGCATTCCCGTGATCCTAGCTAGCATTCTGACGCAGCTGGCTCTGTTTTCTGTGAACCTGCATATAATGGGAGAAAAGGCGAATATCGCTATCAATCCGGATAAGTACAATACACTGGTTTCGCTCCGTGACGTGCGGTCGGTTTCGCTTTCCAATCCCATTTTCGTCGCCGTGATCTTCACGGTCGTTCTTATCGGCGTACTGTACTGGTTTTTTGGAACGGAGCTGGGATCCTCTATCCGCGCGACCGGTTCCAACCTCAGCATGAGCCGTGCGCAGGGTATCAATGTCAACCGCAATAAAGTGATCGCCATTAGTCTGTCGAATGGAATTGTCGCGCTTTCCAGCGCGCTGTTCTGTCAGTACCAGGGTTTTGCGGACGTCAATGCCGGCCGCGGCGCGATTGTAATCGGGCTTGCCTCCGTCATCATTGGAGATGTGCTCTTCTCGAAGATTTTCCGCAATTTCGCACTGAAAATGTTTTCCGTCTCCATTGGGGCGATCATCTACTACATCGTAATCCAAATCGTTCTCACACTGGGACTGAACAGCAACGATCTGAAAATGTTCTCTGCCATTATTGTGGCGATTTTTCTTGGGCTGCCCTACCTCAAAGAAAAATATTCCGGAAAGCGGAAGCTCGCGGCCGGAAAGTGGGCTTCCGATCATGCTTAAGATTGAACATCTCCGCAAAACCTTTAACGCCGGGACCGTGAATGAGAAAACAGCAGTAGAAAATCTTGATCTAATGCTGGAAGACGGCGATTTTGTAACCGTGATCGGGAGCAACGGCTCCGGAAAGAGCACGCTCCTGAACCTGATTGCCGGCGTATATGCGCCGGACGAGGGACGGATTGTTCTCGATGACGTAGATCTGACTCCGATGCCGGAGCATAAGAGAGCGAAATACCTTGGCCGGGTCTTCCAGGATCCCATGATGGGAACCGCCGCTTCGATGATGATTGAAGAAAATCTCGCGCTTGCCTACCGGCGCGGACTGCGTCGGACACTGCGATTCGGCATCCCCGCGGAAGAACGGGCACGCTATCGGGAGCTTCTCGCTTCGCTGGATCTCGGTCTGGAAGACCGGATGACCAGCAAGGTCGGCCTGCTGTCCGGCGGGCAGCGGCAGGCGCTGACGCTTCTCATGGCCACGCTTCGAAAGCCGGAACTTCTCCTGCTGGATGAACACACGGCCGCTCTGGATCCGAAAACCGCCGCGAAAGTTCTGCAGCTGACCACGGAGGTTGTTAACCGCGATCATTTGACTACGCTGATGGTCACGCACAATATGCGGGACGCGATTGCCTATGGGAACCGTCTCATCATGATGAATGCCGGAAAAATTGTTGTAAACATCTCCGGGGAAGAAAAGAAGCATTTAACGGTTCGGGATCTGCTGGATAAATTTGAAGTGACAAACGACAGCATGATCCTGCCGGAAGTCTGAATGGCTTATTCCTGTTTTACTGTCTTAGGCCGCATACGAAGCCCCCACTTCGGATGCGGCCGCTTTTTCCTGCTTTCTCATCCCCTCGTTTTTCTGTTTATTTATGGAGATCGGAATTTTTCCTCTGAGCGAAAAATAATCCTTACGAGCCGGAAGGCACCGGATCGCAAGGATTATTTCGGTTTTTACTTGTCTCAATCGGCCGTCTCTGCTTTTCTACGTCTATTCGTAGCGTGCGGTCCGTACCGGTTCTGTGTCAGCATATCTGGTATCCTGCGGGGATTGCATCATCCAGAATGAGAAGGTGCAGCTTCTCTTTTCCGTTCTCTTCTTTCAGCGCAGAAAGAAGCATGCCGTTGGAATCCAGTCCCATCATCTTCCGGTTCGGCAGGTTAAGTATGGCAACAACCGTCTTTCCCACCAACTCTTCCGGTTTATAGTACTCATGAATTCCGGAGAGAATCTGTCTGGGCGTTCCCGTCCCGTCATCCAGCATGAATTTCAGAAGCTTGCTGGAGCCCGGTACCGCTTCGCAGCTCAGGATTTTACACACTCTCATATCGCATTTGGAGAATTCGTCTATGGAAACATTCGGCAGCACCGGTTTTACCGCGGCCGCTTTCCGTTTTGCAGCCTCCAGTCTTTCCAGTTCTTCCAGCTCCTTTGCAATATCAATTCGCGGGAACAGGACTTCGCCTTTACGGACCTCCGCTTCCGGCGGGAGTACGCCGAAGCGTGCCGCATTTTCCCACGTGGCAAACTCGGTGGCGCATATCTGCTGCAGGCCCTTTTCGCTGCTTTCCGGGATAAAGGGAGTCAAAAGCGTCATACAGATGCGCAGAGTATCCAGAAGATTATAAAGAACGGTTGCAAGCCGCGCACGGTTGCCCTCTTCCTTTGCAAGAACCCAAGGCTTGCATTCGTCAATATATTTGTTTGCACGGCTCAGAACCTTGAAGATTTCGATCAGCGCATTCTGAGTTCCGAAATGATCCATGTCCTCTTCATAAATATCCCGGAGCTTTGACGCCATGCCAATCAGCTCTTCATCAGCCGGATCGGGGCAGCGGTCCGCCGGCAGTTTCCCGTCAAAATACTTCTCCACCATAGAAACCGTTCTGGACAGAAGATTCCCGAAATCGTTCGCAAGATCGGAATTTATCCGGTTGCAGAGAGCCTCATTGGAAAAGTTTCCGTCGGTTCCAAGAGGAAATTCCCGCATCAGGAAGTACCGCAGGGAATCGGTGCCGTAGCGTTCCGCCAGAAGATAGGGATCGACCACATTGCCCTTGGATTTGCTCATCTTTCCCCCTTCGAGCAGAAGCCAGCCATGGCCGAAAATTTTCTTCGGAAGCGGCTCTCCGGCACTCATGAGCATGGCCGGCCAGATAATGGAATGGAATCGGACGATTTCCTTTCCTACCATATGAACATCTGCGGGCCAGTATCTTTCATAATCGCCCGGGAAATTATCGTTCATATAGCCTACCGCCGACGCGTAGCTGAACAAGGCGTCCAGCCAGACATAGACGACGTGCTTCGGATCAAATTCCACCGGAATTCCCCATGTGAAACTCGTACGGGAAACGCAGAGATCTTCGACGCCCGGTTTGATAAAGTTGTTAATCATCTCATTTACGCGGCTTGCCGGTTCCAGAAACGTCCCGCTTTCCAGCAGTTTCTGGACGGGCTCCGCGTATTTGGAAAGCCGGAAGAAATACGCTTCTTCCTCCGCATAATGAACCGGCCGCCCGCAGTCCGGGCATTTTCCATCCACCAGCTGGCTCTCCGTCCAGAAGCTTTCGCAGGGCGTGCAGTACATGCCCTTGTAAACGCCTTTGTATATGTCTCCCTTGTCATACATCTTGCGGAAAATTTTCTGTACCGCTTCGACGTGATAGCTGTCTGTCGTTCGCACAAAACGATCGTTTGAGATGTTCATCAGCTTCCAGAGCGCCTTAATGCCACCGGGGCCTTCCACGATTCCGTCAACGAATTCCTTAGGGGTAACCCCGGCTTCCCGAGCTCTTTCTTCAATCTTCAGCCCGTGCTCATCCGCTCCCGTGAGAAACATTACATCATAGCCGCACATTCGTTTATACCTCGCTATCGAATCCGTGGCTACGGTGCAGTAGGTATGTCCTATATGCAGCTTATCCGACGGATAATAAATAGGTGTGGTAATGAAAAATTTGCCTTTGCTCATGTTTCTCGCTCCTTTCCTGCGCTTTGAAGGCTTTGGTATGCAACAATAATACGCATTTCACATGGAAAAGGCAAGTTTCATCATGCAAAATGCGTATATTTTCCTTCTTTTGCTTTTCGATCAGAGACTGCCCGGAGACGCAGTCCCGCTCGGTGTGGGAGATGGCGTTACATCGGACGGAGAAGTGGTTGTTGTGGGATTTTCTTCCTCCCCGCCGCTGCTGTCATCATAGTCGTTCCAGTTGGAGTTGCTGCCGTCGTCCGTATCGCTGTACTGGTTGATGAGCCTCTGCCTCTGCGCTTCGGCTTGCTCCGTTGTTACTTCCGGCTCCGTAATCGTCAGCGGGATCGTTACCTTTTGCCCGTTTTTCGCCGCATCCCAGCGCTTTGTTGCATCCTCGACATCGAAATCGACTCCCGTAACGGACTCCGTCACAGATCCTGTGTCTGCGCGGTAGGAGGCATTAACCATCGCTCGGTATACTTTATCGTGAATCTGGTTCCAGTTAATTTCATAGATGCATTCTTTCTCGTTGATTTCGTAGGGGATGAACGCACCGTACGTTCGATCCTGTATACTCTGCGCAATGACGATATAGACATTTTCCGCATCGATATCGTAGCGGGTCGGGTTTTTGACTATCGTAAGCGTTTTCGCCGCCTCATTCACCGTATATTCCCCGGCGCCCGTGGCTTTCATTCTTCCCAGACCTATATTGATTCGCTCCATTATATAGTCTTTATTCAGCCGTTTATCGTCCGCTGCATTCTCTGCCGATCCATCCACGGAATACGATTTTGTCGCGCTCTGTATGTATTGGAAGCAGGCAGTAAAAATGTTTCCTTCTCGGCCGTACGCGTATGCTTCTTTGGCAAGCTCCGCCGCGTTCTGGCCTTCCCCGCCTGGATTTACCCCCGCTTTTGCAAGGTCCACCCGGACCAGGCCTCCGTTGCTGAACTCGACCGTGAGAACCCGGACTTTTGCCAGTTCATCGTTGGAAACCTTGCTTTCCTGCGTCTGCTGCAGAAATTTTTCCGCGTCTGCCTGCGTCATTCCTCCCAGATTGATTCCCTCCGCGAAAACATTGGGGAAGATCTTATCCGAGTTTTTTTCTGCATATCCGAAAATTCCCGCGGCGATCACCAGTGCGGCAGCAACGCCGAGCGCAATCCACCAGCCTGTATGCTTCCTCTTTTTTCCGCCGGGGGCAGCCAAATTTCCTTCTTCTTCAAAATAGTCCCCATAGTCAAATTCCGGAGTCGCTGTTTCGGCGGGAGAAGCCGCCCCGATTTCGTCCGCCTCCGGAGCCGCAGGCACGGCCGTTGCCGTTGGAATCTCAGCAAGCGAGGAGGCCTCCGATGCCTCGGAAGGCTGCGCCTTCCTGTCTTCGTAGATCTCCGGCTGCTCTTCCGGGGCTTCTTTTGCGGATTTTTTCTTCTTCCGATTCTTTCGGCTGTGCTCTCTATCCCTGCTATCTGGAGACGGGGAGTCCTCCGGTTTTTGGTCGGAAGCATCCAGCGGATTGTAATCCAGACCTTCCCGAAGAAAGGCATCCAGATCTCCAAGGCCGTCGGAATACTGTCCGCTTCTCAGATTTTCATTTCCTTCATTGCTTTTCATTTTTTGTTCCCATGCCCATTTCTGCGGAGAGAAAGGCAGATCTCCTTTTGTCGGATTAGGTATCGTATTTTAGTAGTTCACTGTCATAGATAGCCCGGAAACGATCTTCATCGTCCTGCGGCATAGTCATATTATCGAACTGCCGGTCAAAAGCTTTCTGCATCCAGGGATTGGACTGAACTTTCTCCCCGGCCTGCTCCTCCAGCAGAATTTCAATCAGCTGGTTTGATACTAAAAAGCCGGACGGGGTAAAAAACCAGCGGTCCTCCCGGGTATCCGCCCAGCCCCGCGCACGAAACTCCTGCAGCCGTTTCTCTATCGGCGTCCAGTCGCTGCGGTAGATTCTTCGGTACTCGCCCTGATTAATGCCGACCGTCGTCCGCATCCCAAGCATAATGTATTCGGAGGCACGGGCAACGTCGCTGATTGTTTCCCTCTCCGCAAGAATGTCGCCGTCTTCGGTAAAGCCTCGGATATACGCGTCCAGGTCCCGGATGTAGCTGTACCGCAGATTTCCAACGCAGGACGCTGCGCTGGGTCCGAAACCAACATAGTCTTGGAGCTTCCAGTATTTCAGGTTATGCCGGCACTCTTTTCCCGGAAGGGAAAAATTCGAAATTTCATACTGATTATAGCCGTATGTGCGTAAAGTCTCAACTGCAAACAGATACATATCTGCCTGATCGTCTCCGGAAGGGATCATAGGGGAATCATGGTACCGTTCATACAGGGGGGTTCCCTCCTCCAGCTGAAGGCCGTAGCAGGAAATGTGCGCAGGGTGCAGCTCGATCGCCTTTG
Organism: uncultured Eubacteriales bacterium; assembly: GCA_900313925.1. GTDB lineage: Bacteria > Bacillota > Clostridia > Oscillospirales > Oscillospiraceae > UBA2922. The sequence continues at coordinate 10,615 of OMTF01000044.1, forward strand.
CCAGGGTATCCGCCCAGTCTTCCTTGGATTGCGAGGGAAGGCCGTAAATCAGATCCAGACTGATATTTTCGATTCCCGTTTTCCGAGCATTGCGAACCGCCATCTGCACCTGCTGAAAATTGTGCCTTCTCCCGATCAGCCGGAGGATATCGTTGTTGGCGGACTGCATTCCCAAGGAAATACGGTTCACGCCGTTCCTGCGCAGCAGCCGCAAATCCTCCCGCCGTAGGCTGTCGGGGTTCGCTTCCATTGTTACTTCCGCATCCCTGAGCACATTGCCAAGGTCCTTCAGAGCCTGAAAGAGATCGCAGATCCGGCGGGCTCCGAAATAGCTCGGTGTTCCGCCGCCGAAATATACCGTATCAATCTCGTACGCCTGCAGACTGGATGCGGATTCGTAGATATGCCGAATCACGGCGTCTCGGTAATCCTCCATCTTTCCCTTGCAGTCCGCGAGAGAGTAAAAATCACAGTAGCTGCATTTTGACGCGCAGAACGGGATATGTATATATATACCTAATTTTTTTCCCATAAGTTTCCAACATCTGCCGCAGAATTGAATTGAGCCCGCCGCTGTGCGGCGGGCTGTTCCCCATTATAGCAGATCATTTATTAACTTGACAAATTCCGACGTATCTTCCAGCTCTACGCCGGCGACAAGTTCCGCCTCGCCGGCAAGTATTTTGGCATAAGCCGCCGCCTTTTCCTTATCGCCCTGCTCATAAGCTGCTTTCAGCGCCGCGTAGGCCGCGTGGGACGGGTTAATTTCCAGCACTCTTGTGGCACGCAGCTTGCGCATCTCCTCACTGGGGCCGGCACGGAAGTAGCGCTCCATCTCCAGTGTAATGGGGCCTTCCGTTGTCAGTGCGCAGGGCTGGGAAATGAGTTTTCCGGAAAGCCTTACTTTCGCGACCCGATCGCCCAGGGATTCCTTCAGGAAATCCAGAAGCTCCTTGTTTTCCTCATTGCGTTCCTCTGTCGCTTTCTTTTCCTCTTCCGTTTCAAAGCCAAGGTCCTCGGTTACAATATTGCAGAACTGTTTTCCGCCTTCCTCATGCAGCGTTTCCATTACCATCTGGTCGATGGCGGAATTCAGATAGATGATTTCATACCCGCGGTTGCGGACTTCCTCGCACTGCGGCAGATCCATTGCGTGCTTCACCGTATCCGCAGAGGCGTAGTAGATTTTCTGCTGGCTCTCCGGCATGGCGTCCACATATTCCTTCAGCGTCACCTGATGATCTTCCGATGTGTAGAACAGAAGAAGTTCCTTGAGGAAATCCTTATATCTGCCGTACTCATCGCATACACCGGCTTTGAAATGAATTCCGAAGTTGCGGTAGAATTCCTCGTATTTCGGCCGATCCTCCTTCATCATTTTGAGCAGTTCCGCCTTGAGTTTCTTCTCCAGACTTGTGCCGATGACATGCAGTTGCCGCGTATGTTGCAGCATTTCCCTTGAAATATTCAGGGAAAGGTCTGGAGAATCCACTATTCCGTCAACAAAGTCAAAGTAGCTATGCAGGATATCCTTGCTCTTTTCCATGATCATGACGCCGTTGGAATAAAGCGTGATGCCGCCCTTGCGATTTTCCGCATAGGCGTCCATCGGTTCCGCTCCGGGAATGAACAGCATAGCCTTATAGGAAATGGTTCCCTCCGCGTTGACTCGCAGAATGACGGCAGGGTCTTTGGTTTCCCGGTAGGTTTCCTTGAAGAAATTTGCGCAGTCTTCATCGGAAACCTCTGTTTTGGAGCGCTGCCAGATCGGCACCATGGAATTGATCGTTTCCGTTTTCGTAACGGTCTCGAATTCATATTTCGGGTTGCCCTGATCGTCCTTTTCGCCGGTTTCCTTCCGTTCCTGGTGCTCGATGTCCATTTCAATCGGCCACCGGACATAATCCGAATACTTCTTGACTAGGCTCTTTATTTTCCACGTTTCCAGGTAGCTGCTGTAGATTTCCTCTTCCGTGTCGGGCTTAATATGCATGATGACTCTCGTCCCGACATCCGGTTTGTCGAACTCCTCTACCGTATATCCGTCCGCACCGGCGCTTTCCCAGCGCACGCCCGTATCCTCACCATACTTGCGCGTTTCCACGGTGACTTTGTCGGAAACCATAAAAGCGGAGTAAAAGCCGACGCCGAACTGTCCGATAATGCTCAAGTCCTCTTCGTCTGCCTTTTTCGCATCCAGATCCTGTCGGAACGCGTTCGTCCCGGACTTCGCGATAACGCCGAGATTTGCCTCCGCTTCCTCCTTGGTCATTCCGATGCCGTTGTCAATGACGGTGACCGTCCGGGCATCCTTGTCAAGTTCGATTCGGATTTTAAACTGGTCCCGCGTCATGCCGACCTTATCGTCCGTCAGGGAAAGATAGCAAAGTTTATCGATGGCGTCGGATGCATTGGAAATTATTTCACGAAGAAAAATATCCCGGTTTGTATATATCGAATTGATCATCAAATCTAGGACTCTCTGAGATTCTGCCTTGAATTTCTTTTTTGCCATATTTTCTGCCTCCTTGCAGTTTTGCTTGCTGCCGGCCTTCCGCCGGACCGGCGGCAGCAGTTGTCCGTGTATTTTTCGTCTGTTATAATTGAGATGCAAAATGTTTTTCCGCTTATTCTTTGCGTTTGCTTTCTATTTTTAGGTTTCGTATTTCAGCGGCGAAGCACCGGGAAATGCGAAAAATTCCATCTGGAAAGGAGGAACGCCACGCAGTGGCAGTGCTTATGCAGATTTACTGGTATGGCCATTCCTGTTTCAAACTGCAGGGGAAGGATGTTTCCGTTGTTTTGGACCCTTACCGCCCGGGTTCCGTACCCGGCTGGAAACTTCCTCCTCTGACCGCTGATTACTGCCTATGCAGCCATGATCATGGCGATCATAGCGGCAAGGGGGGCGTAGCTCTGAGCGGCCGCCGTCCCGCCCTGCGCCTGGAGCAGTTCTCCGTATTCCACGATGCGCGGCAGGGAAGGGATCGCGGGAAGAATCTTATCTCCGTCCTGACCATTGACGGCGTACGCATCGTGCATTTGGGCGATCTTGGACACGCTCTCTCCGCTGATCTACTGGAGAGCCTGCAATGGCCGGACGTGCTGCTCATTCCTGTCGGCGGATACTATACCATCGACGGCGAAACCGCGTATCAGATTAAGCAGCAGCTCAACCCCCGCATTACGGTCCCGATGCATTATCGGGTTGGCTCCCGGGGATATAAGGAAATTTCTACCCTTGAGCCCTTTCTCGCAAAATGCCAGGATGTGCTGTATTGGGAAAATTCCTTCTTTGACCCGGAGGAAATCTCATCTCCCTGCACCTTGATTCCCGCGGTTCCGGAATTTTAGCCGCAGAAGAAAAAGGAAACCGGAGATTTTTTATCTCCGGTTTTTTGCCTTCTTCCGGTACCGGAATTTTCTTTGCTTACTGTGCCGCGATGGATTCCAGATTGTCCTCTATTGTCTGAAGGAGGGTCTCCATATTCGCAAGCTGCGCCGATGACAGGGTTGACTCCAGCCGGTTACACAGCTTTCCGATGCTTTCCCGCATGGGGTTTGTATACTGATAATACTTTTCCGCAAGCTTCAGATGGTATTCCCTTCGATCGGTTTCGGAGTTTTCCTTGATGATATATCCCTTTCGGATCAAGCTGTTGACCTTGTAGGTTGCATTGGACTGAGAAATGTTCAGGAACTCCGCAAACTGCCCGATCGTCGGCTCTCCAAGAGAGTGGATCACCTCCACGGAAAAGGCCTCCATCGCAGAAAGAGACCCCTCTCTTTCCTTTACCATGGAGAAGATTCCACGGAAAAACTCCAGCATAAATGTGTCATAAATTTTTTCGACGCGTTCTTTCAGCATTTGCCTACTCCCCCCTTCGGCTTGCGCTGCTTATTTCTTTCTTTTCCCGAATATGCTACCGGAGCGTCCCTCCGGAATTTTTTCACCCATTGCTCCGGCAAACTGACGAAGCAGTTCTTTCTGACTTGCAGTCATGTTGCGGGGCACCTGCACGTGGACGGTTACAAACTCATCCCCGCGGCCAGAGCTTCTCAAATAGGGAATTCCCTTGCCGCGCATACGGAAAACAGATCCCGGCTGCGTGCCCTCCGGAATGGCTAATTTTACATTGCCGTCGAGCGTCGGCACTTCAATTTCATCTCCGAGCGCTGCCTGGGTAAATGTAATCGTCTGATCCAACAGAACATTTGCGCCATCTCTCTCAAAGCGACTGTGCGGACGGACAATAACATAGACCAGAAGATCTCCGGCTGGTCCGCCGTTTATGCCGGCATTTCCCTGACCGCGTACCGATACGGTCTGCCCGTCGTCTATGCCGGCTGGAATGCTGATGCTGATCTTATGCTTTGTACGTACAGCACCGCCGCCGTGGCAGTGCGGGCAGGGCTTTGTAATAATTTTCCCTTTTCCGTGGCACCGCGAGCAGGGTCCGGAGGACTGCACCATACCGAACGGAGTCCGCTGCGTTGTCCGCACGGTCCCGGTTCCATGGCATTCCGGGCAGACTTCCGGCGAAGTTCCGGGAGCGCTCCCGGAGCCCTTGCAGTCCGGGCAAAGCTCTACTTTATCTACTGTAATTTCCTTCTTGCAGCCAAAGGCGGCTTCCTCGAAACTGATCGACACATTCGTCCGGATGCTTTCGCCTTTCCGAGCCGCATTGCTGTTCTGCCGGCTGCCTCCTCCGAATATGTCTCCAAAGCCGAAGCCGCTGAATATATCATTAAATATGCTGCCCATGTCGTCAAAGCCCGCTCCGCTGAACCCTCCGTTGGGATCGAAGGCGGCATGACCGTACTGGTCGTACCTTGAACGCTTATCCGGGTCCGACAGGACTTCATACGCTTCATTTATTTCCTTGAACCGTTCCTCACAGGCTTTGTCTCCAGGGTGAAGATCGGGGTGATTTTCCTTGGCCAGTTTCCGGTATGCTTTCTTGATATCTTCTTCCGAAGCCGTCTTCTGTACGCCAAGGACCTCATAATAGTCTCTTTTATCCGCCATTTGCGTCACCCCCTTCTATAGGTTTCTCATATATTTGGCGTTTTGCCATGGCATTGTATCATACTCATGTTATGCACGCAAGACGATGCAGGCTTCCTTTCGGAATCTGCGTCATTGCGCCGAAAGCAGGGGCGTCCGCTCGTCCGCCCCTGCCGTCAGGTTTTTCGTATTACTTCTTGTCATCATCGACAGGTGTATAATCGGCATCATAGTATTCCTGTCCGCCGTTTTGGTCGCTGCCGGCAGAGCCGTCCGCAGAGGGGCCTCCGGTCGGGCCGCCTGCCTGCTGGGCGCCGTTCTGCTGATAGAGCTTCTCGGAGACTTTGTAGAACGCCTGCGTCAGATCCTCCGTCGCCTGCTTGATGGCCTGCGTATCGGAACCCTGCAGCGCCGTTTTCAGCGCCTGCAGCTTGGATTCGACCTCGCCCTTCTCGGAAGCGTCCAGCTTATCTCCCAGTTCTTCCAGCGTCTTTTCGGTCTGGTATACCATCTGATCGCCCTGGTTGCGAACATCCACTTCTTCTTTTCTCTTTTTGTCCTCTTCCGCATACTTCTCGGCTTCTTTCACAGCCTTGTCGATGTCTTCCTTGGACATGTTGCTGGAGGATGTGATCGTAATATGCTGTTCCTTGCCGGTGCCGAGGTCCTTCGCGGACACGTTCACAATGCCGTTGGCGTCGATGTCAAAGGTAACCTCTATCTGCGGCACGCCGCGGCGTGCCGGAGCAATGCCGTCCAGATGGAAGCGGCCAAGAGACTTATTGTACGCCGCCATTTCCCGTTCGCCCTGCAGTACGTTGACTTCTACCGAAGTCTGGTTGTCTGCCGCCGTAGAGAAAATCTGGCTCTTCTTCGTCGGGATGGTCGTGTTGCGGTCGATCAGCTTTGTAAATACGCCGCCCAGGGTTTCAATTCCAAGAGACAGCGGGGTTACATCCAGAAGCAGGATTCCCTCCACGTCGCCGCCGAGGACACCGCCTTGAATCGCCGCGCCGATTGCCACGCACTCATCCGGGTTGATTCCTTTGAATCCTTCCTTGCCGGTCAGGGATTTGACCATGTCCTGCACCGCCGGAATACGGCTGGAACCGCCGACAAGAAGAACCTTGCTGATGTCGCTGGCAGACAGTCCGGAATCGGAAAGAGCCTGCCGTACCGGGCCGGCTGTCTTTTCCACCAGATGCGCCGTCAGTTCGTTGAATTTCGCACGGGTCAGGGTAACATCCAGGTGCTTCGGGCCATTCGCGTCCGCCGTAATATACGGAAGGTTGATGTTGGTGGAAGTCACGCCGGAAAGTTCGATTTTCGCCTTCTCCGCGGCTTCACGCAGTCTCTGCATTGCAACCTTGTCGCCGGAGAGGTCAATGCCTTCCGTCTTCTTGAATTCATCAATCAGATACTTTGTAACGCACGCGTCAAAATCATCGCCGCCGAGGCGGTTGTTGCCTGCAGTCGCAAGAACTTCGATAACGCCGTCGCCGATTTCCAGGATGGAGACATCAAAGGTTCCGCCGCCCAGGTCGTAAACCATGATTTTCTGATCCTGTTCCTTGTCAAGCCCATAGGCAAGAGCTGCCGCCGTCGGCTCGTTGATAATTCTCTTGACATTCAGTCCGGCAATCTTTCCGGCATCCTTGGTTGCCTGGCGCTGAGCATCCGTAAAGTACGCGGGAACCGTAATTACCGCATCGGTTATGGTCTGCCCCAGATACGCCTCCGCGTCGGTCTTCAGCTTCTGCAGAATCATTGCGGAAATTTCCTGCGGCGTAAAGCTCTTATCGTCAATGCGAACCTTATAGTCTGAGCCCATCTCTCTTTTAATGGAGGAGATGGTGCGATCCGGGTTGGTTACAGCCTGGCGTTTTGCCACCTGTCCGACCATGCGTTCGCCAGTTTTTGAAAATGCCACCACGGACGGGGTTGTTCTTGCGCCTTCCGCATTAGGAATAACAACGGTTTCTCCGCCTTCCATTACAGCAACGCAGCTGTTTGTAGTACCAAGATCTATACCAATAATTTTACCCATAATAAATGCCTCCTTAACTATTCACTTGTGTATTTAGTTGTTTTATCGTTTCAGCGCTCCGCCGCTGCGGCGCACTGTTTATTGACTTCAGTTTGCAACCTTGACCATGGCAAACCGGATCACCCGGTCGCCCAGCTGGAAGCCCTTCTGAAAGACTTCGACAACCTCATTTTCCCCTTTTGTTTCGTCTTCCACATGCATAACTGCATTGTGATACTTCGGGTCAAATGTTTTTCCAACGCATTCGATTTCCGTTACGCCAAGCTTTGAAATGACCTCATTGAATTGCGTCATTATCATTTCAACGCCCCGGTAGTACGCTTCGTCTTCCGTGGACTGCTTGAGCGCCCGCTCAAGGTTATCGTAGACGGGAAGAAAGCTTTTCAGAATCTCTGCCTTCGTGTCGCCATAGAGCGCTTCCCGTTCCCGGCTGCTCCGTTTCCGGTAGTTGTCGTATTCCGCCAGAAGCCGCAAGTAGCGATCATTCGCTTCCTTCAGCAGCTCCGCCGGTGTTTTCTCTTCCGGTGCCTTCTTTGTTTCCGGCTCGGAATCTTCCGACGGTTCCGGCGCCTGTTTTTCCCTGCCTTTTTCTTTGCTCTTTTCTTTCGCTTTTTCAATCGGCGGTTTTTCCGACTTTTCTTCCTTTTTCTGCGTTTTTTCGGATTTTTCCTTCGGCTCCGCTTTCTTTGCAGTTTCCGTCTGTTCTTCTTCTATCGGTTCCACCGGCTCCTTGTCCTGCGGTATGTCCTTTTTATCCTCCGTCATGGTTGTTGTCATCTCCCTTAACGATCAGCTTATTATTCATTCCGGGCGGAGGCGTATCCCCGCCGCCAAGGCGCTTGGAAAGGCCCTCTGCAAGGAACTTCAGCTTTGCGGCTACCGCGGAATAATCCATCCGGGTCGGACCGACTACGCCGATAAGGCCCCGCATGTTGTCCCCCGCATCATAACTGGCGATAATCACGCTCGAGTCCTTCAGCTCCTCCGCAACGTTTTCCGGTCCGATTAATACCCGAACCTCGTCGCGGTTCAGATTCTCCTCGCCGTGCGGCATCAGTGCTCCGCCATTGGACAGATAGCTCATCAGCTTATGCGCCTTTTCCGGGTTCTGAAATTCCGGCTGGTTGAGCAGCCGGTTTTCTCCGGTAATAAAAGCCGACGCCTCATGCGACTCCGTCAGAACCTGTATGGCGAATGCCGCAATTACGCTGGTCAGCCCCAGCGAATCGTCCGCTGCCCGCTCCACGGCGGAAATAAGCTCCGGCGTAATCTTGTCTTCCGTCAGGTTGGTAAAGTGGGCATTGCACAGGGTGTTCAGCTTCTGTACCATTTCCGACGTCGTAGAGGCCGGCAGCTTCACCAGCTTGCTCTGTGCCGTACTGTTCGACATCGTCGCAACGATGACCAGTTCGTTCGCATTGAGGTAGATAAGGTCGAACCGAACCACTTTTGCCGCCGCGGGTGCTGCAAACGCCAGGGCAGGATAGTTTGTAAGCTGCGATGCGATCTTGCCGATGTTGGCCATTTCATCATCCAGCTGTCCCATCTTGACATTCAGCGCTGCGTTGATCCGCTCCGTCTCTTCCAGGCTCAGTTTCTGCCGCTGCATGAGTTCATTCACGTAGATCCGGTAGCCCTTGGGAGTCGGAATGCGGCCAGCCGAGGTGTGCGGCTGTTCCAGATATCCCATCTGGGAGAGATCCGCCAGTTCATTGCGGATGGTAGCCGAAGAGCAGCCCAACCCCGCGGTTTTCGCGATGGTTTTGCTGCCTACCGGCTCCGCTGTTCGGATGTACTCATCTACCACAGCTGCCAATATTCGTTTTTTCCGTTCGCTTAAGTCCATCTGATTTATTCTTCTTTCCGGTTTCGGAACGGAGTTGGCACTCTCATCTGTCGAGTGCTAATATATCATTGACCGGAATAATTGTCAACACAAAAAACACCGAATTGACAATTTATTTAAATTTTTTTCGGAAAGTTTTTCCCGCGATTTGAGCGCTTCCTCCGGTTTGTCATTTCGCAGAAAAATATCCGGTCTGCAGAACTTTTCCGTACTCTGCAGCCGGATCAAGGAGTCTTTTCTCTTTTTGCTTCCTTTCTTTGCGGGCTAGGTGCGTTTTGTGTCGTCCGTCGCCGCTTTTTCGGCAGCGGCAGCCGGCCGGCAGGGAAACAGGACCCGTGCTGCAACAATCCAGATGGCCGCACCAAGAGATACTTCCAGAAAATAGCTCCAGGGTCCCTGCCAGGGCGCTAGAAAGGCAAGCAGGACAACCGCTCCCGCCGGCGGGAACCAGAGCTGCAGCACATCCCATACGGCAAGGAGAAGCAGAAAGGCGACGGCAGCCGCAAGAGCGGGAGAGAGCAGGGCTGCTTCCACCGCCGTTCGGCCCAGACTTCCGATCCCCGCCGCAAGTGCAAGGCAGAGCCATGTCTGCATCGGCTTTCTGCGAAGAGGCGTTTTCGGATTCGTAATTTCAACAAACGCGACAAGCAGCGGGGGAACAGCCAAAAAGGGAACGCCCGCCGCATAGGCCGGACAGGCGAAAAGGCACAGGACGGCGATGCGCCGCAGCCAGAGCGCCTTCTTCTCCCGGCCTGGCTTTTCCTCCCGCTGGAATGAAATCGGTTCCCGAAGCCCGAGTCTTTCCAGGATAATCTGCCCCATCAGCACAAGCGCAACCAGTCCGGCAACGGCAAGGGGATAGACCCAGCTGGTTGTTTCCAGCAGCATCGGCAGAACCGCCGCGGAAAACATCGGGGCCATCTCTGCTCCGCAGAAGAGCATGCATCCGGCACAGAACAGGAACCCCAGCGGGGCCCTTGCCCAGAGGGGCCACGGGAGAAAGCGATTCACGAGAACGCCGAAGACGGCGCCGGCGCAGAGGAGAAGCATCATCCAGACCCGGTTGGTCCGCCACGCCTGCTTCGGTAAAATCCACGCGCCGCAGAGGATGGCGCATATCTCCGGAAACAGAAGTTCCGAAAGGTGCAGCATGTCGGAGGCTGCGACCATGGCTACGACAAACGCTCCGGAGAGCACAATCGGTTTCCACCTGCTGTGAATGGATATTGCTTGCGCACTGGGCCCCGCAAGGTTCCGTGCCTGCGTCCGGTTTCTTTCTTCCATCTGCCTGTCCCTGTCCTTAAATGATCTGCCTTTTCTTTTTCTCCCCGTCGGGAGAAGTGCGGCTTATGCCGCCGGTTTTTCTTCCGCCTCAGTTCAGGAAATCCCGCAGCCGCTTGCTGCGGCTTGGATGCCGCAGTTTGCGAAGCGCTTTCGCTTCGATCTGCCGGATCCGTTCTCGGGTGACGTTGAATTCCTTTCCGACTTCCTCCAGTGTGCTCGTCCGCCCATCGATCAGTCCGAATCGGAGCTCCAGGACCTTCTTCTCTCTCGGCGTAAGCGTATCCATTACTTCCATCAACTGTTCCTTGAGGAGGGAATAGCTGGCGGCTTCCGAAGGCTCGGACGCGTCTTCATCGGGAATAAAATCTCCCAGATGGGAGTCCTCTTCCTCTCCGATCGGGGTTTCAAGAGAAACCGGCTCCTGCGCGATTTTCAGAATATCCCGAACTTTGTCTACCGGCATGTTCATCTCCGCCGCGATTTCCTCCGCGCTGGGATCATGCCCCAGTTCCTGCAGCAGCTGCCGGGACACGCGGATTACCTTGTTAATGGTTTCCACCATGTGAACCGGAATTCGGATGGTTCGCGCCTGATCCGCAATGGCGCGCGTGATCGCCTGGCGGATCCACCATGTTGCGTAGGTAGAAAATTTATATCCCTTCGTATAGTCAAATTTTTCGACGGCTTTAATAAGTCCCAGGTTTCCCTCCTGAATCAGATCCAGAAATGTCATGCCGCGGCCTACGTATTTTTTCGCTATAGAGACGACAAGACGCAGGTTTGCTTCCGCAAGCTGCTTTTTCGCTTCCTCGTCTCCTTCGGTCATGCGCTTTGCCAGTTCCTGCTCCTGCTCGGGCGTAAGAAGCGGAACCTTCCCGATTTCCTTCAGATACATCCGAACCGGGTCATCGGTGCTCAGATTGTCCGCGGGGTCTTCCTCCGTCTGCTTTTCCGCTTCGGAAGCTTCCTCGATCTCCGCCAGCTCCTCCATATCCGGGACTTCGTCTTCCTCCACCGCAGGAACGTCCTCATCGGGGATATCGATATCGATGCCCTGCTCCTCTAAGGTATCATAGAATTTATCTATTTCTTCCGGTTCCAGCCCCCACTGATCCATTCCTTCCAGATCCTTAACGGTCAGCTTTCCCGCCTTTTTTCCTTTCGCAATGAGCGCATTCAGCCTTTCCTCGGAGGTTTTCTCCGCCGGTTCCTGTGCTGCGCCGCTTTCCTCTCCGGCATTTTCCTCCGTATCCGGCTCTTCCCCGGTGCTCATTTCCGCCGGCTCTTCCGCTGCGTCTTTCCGGACTCGGCCTGCTTTCGGCTTTTCTGCTTTCGTTTCGTCCCCGGCTGCCGCATCGGTTTCCTGCAAAGTATCATCCTTCGGTTTCTTTGCGGACTTCGTACTTTTCCTCTGCTTCTTCGGCGCGGACTTCGGTTCCTTTGTCTCCTGCGCCGCCTGTGTTTTCAGGAGATCTTCTTCATTTACTGCATCTTCCTTGATTGCGTCTTTGCTCTCTGCCATAATTTCCCCTTTCCTATCGTATGCAAGAATGCTTCCTTTTCCATTTTTATCGCTGCCTCACAGACGTTAGGGCTGGTAGCCCTTTTTGTCTTTCATTTCCTGCGCCAGCGCGCGCAAATCGTCGGTTCCTTCCCGGATTTTTTTCTGCTCCCGTATGACCCGGGTATAATCCGCAACTGCCTGCCGGGCGTTCTGCAGGCTTCCCGGCTTCTGAAGAATTCCCGCCAGGATTTCCATTTCATCCGGACTGAGAAGTGCGCTGCGGACTCCGCTGCCGGTCTGGTCCGAATCCCTTGCTTCCTCCAGCAGTATCGTGTAGATATGCTGCAGCACCGGGGAGGAGAACTCTTCCGGCGCCGGAAATTCTGCCTCTTTTTCCAGTGCAGCATCCAGAGAAAGAAGGCGAATAAGGCCTTCCTCCGCCGCTGCGGAACGGGGGTCTGTATACTGCAGGTCCCGGTTTCTCGGCTGTATCGCGCGGGCAGGATGCGTCTCCTTTTCTTTCTGCCGGCGCAGCCCGTTCTCTTTACGACGGCGGGTCTGTTCCACCGCCTTCATGATAATCTCCTGCTTTATCCCTGTCAGGGAAGCGACTCGCATTGCATAGACTTCCCTTTCCACGGCGCCCGGCTGGGAAGCCACTAAGCTTGCCGCCTGCCGAACGAAAGCAATTTTCTGGTCGTCCTGCCGCAGATCGCAGCGATCCAGAAGCCTCTGCAGCTGATAGTCCATCTGATCCTCGGATGCGTGGATCCGGTTCTCAAAGGAGGCGGCACCAAATTTCTGAATATATTCATCCGGATCTTTGGCGCCCTGCAACTGCAGAACACGGACCTGGACCTGCAGCTGCTCCAGGATTCCAATCGCCCGCTGGGAGGCACGGATTCCCGCCCCGTCGTTGTCGTAGGCCAATACGATCTCCGATGTATAGCGGCTCAGCAGCCTGGCCTGCTCCGGCGTCAGCGCCGTTCCCAGCGTTGCCACCGCGGAATCGAACCCTGCCTGATGCAGGCTTACCACATCCACATTCCCTTCACAGAGAAGGATGTATCCCTTCTTGCTCTGGCGGGCAAAATTCAGGGCGTAAAGATTTTTTCTCTTGTTGTAAAGAAGCGTCTCCGGACTGTTCATGTATTTCGGTTCCCCGTCGCCCAAAACACGTCCAGAAAATCCGATGACGGTTCCCCGGACATCGATGACCGGGAACATCAGGCGGCCTCGAAACGTATCATAATAGCTTCCATTCTTTCCTTTTCGGACAAGCCCGGCCGCATACATTTCTGAATCATGAAAGCCCTTTTCCCGCATGGCATTGCGAAGGCCGTCCCAGCTGTCCGGGGCGTATCCCAGGCCGAAGTGCACGGCCGTTTCCGGCCGTATTTTCCTCTTTTCCATATACCCGGCCGCCGGTCCGCTCGGATCCCGGCACAGACATTTGTAAAAATACAGCGCCGCGGCGCGGTTCAGCGCCGCCATTCGCTTTCGGCGTCCGTCCTCCTTGTCCCCCGAATCGGCCGGCATTTCCATATTTACCCGCTTGGCCAAAAATTCCACGGCTTCCGGAAAACTCAGGTTTTCTATACTCATGATGAAATTAATCACATCGCCGCCCTTGTGGCAGCCAAAGCAGTAGAAAATCTGCTTGTCCCGGTTCACGGAAAAAGAGGGCGTTTTTTCTGAATGAAACGGGCAGAGGCCGAATCGGTTCGATCCGCTGGTGCGTCCCAGGTTCACGTATTCGGATACAACCTCCTCGATGTCGTTGCGATCCATCAATTCCTTCAGAAATTCATCGGAGAACCGCATTTACATCACGCTCCATGCTGTAGGAATATAGATTTCCGTGAATTTGTGAATGGCATAGCTGTCCGTCATGCCGGCAACGTAATCGCATACCGCCCGCTCCGGGCCCTCTACTTCCATATCTCGCAGATATTCCGGCGGGAGCTGATCCGGGTGGATTAAATAATGATCATAAATGCTTGCAAGAATCCCCTGCACCTTGGTTTCTTCCTTTTTCGCTTTCGGATTCGTGTAGACATCGGAAAACATAAACTTCTTGAACGTCGCTGCGATCTTCTGCATTTCCGGGCTCATCCGGATCTCCGTGTCGGTACTGTTTTCTATAACATCCGTGACCATGGCATTGATACGAAGCGAGTTCCGTTCTCCGCAGACCCTGCGAACTTCCTCCGGTACATCACCCGGCGTAAGGATTCCGGCACGGATGGAGTCGTCCAAATCGTGGTTGAGGAATGCGATGCTGTCCGCAAAGTAAACCGTTTTGGCCTCCATCGTATCTTCCTTCTGGCTGTACTTGTGGTGCAGAATTCCCATCCGGGTTTCATAGCAGAGATTCAGTCCCTGTCCGTCTTTTTCCAGGACATCGACGACCCGCAGGCTCTGCTCGTAATGTTTGAACCCGTCCGGAAAAATTTCGTTGAGCGCCCGCTCGCCCGCATGTCCGAATGGAGTGTGCCCCAAATCATGCCCCAGGGATATCGCTTCCGCCAGATCCTCGTTCAGCCGCAGCGCCCGCGCAATGGTGCGGGCAATGCGGGAAACTTCCAGCGTATGCGTAAGCCTCGTCCGATAGTGATCTCCCTCCGGCTGCAGAAAGACCTGCGTCTTGTGCTTAAGTCTCCGAAAGGCTTTGGAATGCGTAATCCGGTCAACATCCCGCTGGAAGCAGGTCCGGACCTCGTCCGGATCTTCCGGTAGCGCTCTGCCGCGGGATTGATCGGCACATATGCCGTTCGGCCCGATGAGCATGTGCTCCAATTCCTCGCGCTGCTCTCTGCGATTCATCCGCCGCTCCTTTCTCGGTTCTGCCCTTCGTCCTTCGCTGTGATTTCCTTTTTAATAGATCTATACGGCGCGCGTTCCGGAAATCCTTTATTTTTTTCAAAAACTTCCGGGCGGCTCTTTCGGAATCGGAGCCTGTCCAGTTTCCTGCCGCAGAAGAAAGGCGTTCATCCCCAGAAGATCCGTCAGCCTCTGCAGAAGCTTTTCCGCCCGCATCTCCGGAACCTCCAGATCCAAAAAAACTTCCTGCGCATATTCCGCCTTTTTTTCCACCGCCCCGCAGGACGCCGCAGCCTCCCGCACTCGGGCGAGGGCCCCATAGGGAATTCGAAGCTGAAGGATCCGCACCGGCTGCATCTCCGCAAGGCCTGCCGCGTCCAGCGCCTGCCCGGCAGCCTGCGTATAGGCACGCAGAAGCCCCCCGGTTCCCAGAAGGATTCCTCCGAAATAGCGCGTCACCGTACAGAGCACATTTTCAACACCGCGCCGCTGCAGAAGCGTCAGCATGGGGAGACCGGCCGTTCCCTGCGGTTCTCCATCGTCGCTGTATTTTTCCAATCCGCTGTGAATCCGCCAGCACCAGCAGGTGTGCCGCGCATCCCGGTGCTCCCGGCGGACGGCTGCCAGTGCCGCCTTTGCTTCCTGTTCGGATTGAACGCATTGGATGCGGCCCAAAAAGCGGGATCGCTTTTCCCTGTATTCCGCGGTTCCCGTACTCGCCGGGATGAAATAGCCTTCCGTCACGGCACGCCTCCTTTCTTATTTTTCCCGGTCTTCCTTTTCTCCTTCCGCAAGGAGAAAGGGAAGATAGCTCCGAAGTTTGTCCGCCGGAATGGCCGCCCGGCACCGGATGCCGTCGGTTTCATACCGGATTTCCCGAATTTCCGCGTCCTTTCGGAGCGGGTCCAAAAACCGCGTCTGCGCATAGGGAATCCGAAGCTCCACCTCCCGCTTATCTCCGTCCAGAATCTTCGCCAGACGGGTACGGAGAAGCTCGGTTCCCTCTCCGGTCTTCGCAGAAACGCAAACGTCCTCTTCTCCGTGCGGAAGCCGTCCCAGATAGCGATCGCATTTGTTGAAGACCCGAAGCCGGGGCTTGTTCTCAACCGCCAGCTGTCGGACGAGGTCCTCCACAACCTCTTCCTGCTCCCGCCAGAGCGGATTGGAAATGTCTATGACTTCCAGCAGGACATCCGCATAGCGCAGCTCCTCCAGCGTGGCTTTGAACGCCTCGACCAGATTCGTAGGAAGGTTTCGAATAAATCCTACAGTATCCGACAGCAGAACCTCTTTTGTTGCGCTGATGCGCAGGCGCCGTGTCGTTGTGTCAAGCGTATCAAAAAGCCTGTTTTTTGCAGAGATGTCCGCGCCCGTCATACAGTTCAGGAGAGTGGATTTTCCCGCGTTCGTATAGCCGATCAGGCAGACTACGGGGACATCGTTCTTCTGCCGCAGCCGGCGCTGCGTATCCCGGGCTTTTCGGACCTCCGCCAAGTCCTGCTCCAGTTTCTGTATTTTTCTTCGGATGTGTCGGCGATCCGTTTCCAGCTGCGTTTCGCCGGGACCGCGGGTTCCTATCGGCGATTTTCCCCCGCCGGCTGTCTGACGGACCAGATGGGTCCACATTCCGGTCAGCCGCGGCAACAGATACTTATACTGCGCAAGCTCCACCTGCAGCTGGCCTTCCCTTGTCTGTGCGCGCTGTGCAAAAATATCCAGAATCAGGCCCGTCCGATCGATAACCTGCATCCCAAGTTCCTCTTCCAGCGCCCGCGCCTGCGACGGATTCAGCTCATTGTCTACAACGGCAAGCGTGCAGCCGTTTGCCTCGGCAAAGGCTTTCAGCTCGGCAACCTTTCCCGCGCCAAGAAAGGTTCGGGCATCCGGCGATTCCCGCTGCTGGGAAATCTGTCCGACTGCGTATCCGCCTGCTGTTTCGACCAGCGCTGCCAGTTCTTCCATGGATGCGTCCGTAGACCGCTGCGACAGCGGGAGATTTGGAGCGGACAGTCCTGCTAGGACAACTTTCTGCGGTGCCTGTACATCTCCGTTGCTTTTCGTATCTGTTTTCGTCTCTTTCGTTCCGATGGTTCCTGCCCTCCCCGCTTCTCCGGGAAAAAAAACCAGCGTTTTCACGCTGGCTTTCTGTTTCTGATTGCTTTTGTCAGTTCAATCCGTACTTCTTGTTGAACTTATCGACTCGACCGCTCGTATCGACCAGCTTCTGCTTGCCTGTATAGAACGGATGGCACTTGGAACAGATTTCAACCGTAATATCCTTCTTCGTCGAGCCGGTATGATAAACTGCACCGCAGGCACACCGTATCGTGGTCTGCTCGTAGTCCGGGTGAATTCCTTTTTTCATGATAATCGTCTCACTTTCATAGGCTGTCTTGACTTGCATAAAGCATTGGATACAAGACGCAAACTGCATTGTAGCACGACAGATGGCACTTTGCAAGACCTGTCCGGGAATTTTTCGATTTTGGAAATGACCGCTTTATTTGTCGCACCTTCCGGTTTTTTCTGTCTTGACCCTCCGGGGAATTGGGAGATCCTAAGCCCCATGCGTCCCCAGGCTCACGTGCGCACCAGGGCGATGCATATGCGTCCGCTTCTCCTGATAAACAATTTCCGCCTGTTCGGGGAAGGGAAGACTTCCGCATCCTACTAGCGATGCCAGTTCCCTCGCGAAAAGAGGATTGTTAACCAAAAACGGCCCGAGGAGATATGTGGCAAAGAAGTTTTTTAATGAATCCCTTCGTCTGTATCTCCTCGGTGGATTCCAAGGCACTTCGCAATTTTAATGAAGGTGCTTTTTTCGAGGTTCCCTTCTAAAACAGAAAACTGCGATTTAAGGCCAAAAACCTCATACCGCTGAAGGTCTCCCTGCCGGTTCTGTAAGGAGAGCTCCCCTTCTTTAACTTTCGTTACGAAATAGTCGGCATCAGGATTCTTATACCCGCATTCCGGGCAAAAGAATTCGCCAACATCACGGTTATTTCGATACAGAAATCTCGGTGTAGCACCGCAGAGAGTTGTTCCAGCGGGACTATCCTCTCTTTCGGCTTAGATCCGGACCGCTGTTCCGCAGGAAAGGAAGTAAACTATCGCTTTCCGCACTTTCTTCCCGGTAATCGCCTCCAGGGCAAGGCGATATGCCTCGATCTGCGGACGATATTTCGCCGCTCTCAGCTCCGCCTCCCCCGCACGGATATGATCCGTCTTGTAATCCAGAAGAACAAGCTGTCCGTCCTCTTCATACCAAGCGTCTATCGTGCCCTGCAGCAGAATCTGCTCTCCTGAAGGAAAATGCAGCGCTTCCGACGGCAGGAGTACCGAAAATCGCGACTCCCGGTGCAGAGGATCCGCATTGCGCAGCGCCCTGCCCGTATCCGATGTAAGAAAATTCAGAAGTGCAGTCCGATCAATCGCTCCCACTTCCTCTTCGCGAAGCAGCCCCCTGCGGCACAACGCCTGAATTTCCTCTTCCAGCGCCTCTTTTCCCCTCGTATTCTGAAAATCCAGATACTGGAGTACCGTATGGGTAGCAGTTCCTGTCTCCGCTGCGTTCTCCGGCGCTGCTGCCCGCAGGTACGGAAGCTCGCGAAAACTCGCTTCTGCCGTTCCCGTATCCTCTACAAGCGTTTTTGCCTCCGGGTCCCGCATATCCGAGCGGCGTTTCAGCTCCGTAGCCGTGATTTTGCTGGGTATCTGCACCGCCGAATCATAGGGATACCGGAAGCGCAGCCTTCTCCGCAGGTTCTGCAAAGCCTCCTCTTCCTCGGGTCCTGCCGCTTTTTCTTCCGGCTCTTTTTCCGTTTCCTTCTCCGCTTGGTCTGCGGGAATCACGGATATTTTATCTCCTGTGAACGCCGCATAGAGGAGCCATTCCGCGGCACAATTCTGTCGTTCCAAAAGCTCCGGCGGCATCGGCCATTCGGCCGTCTGACGCATGCTAGCAAGTTTTTTGTCACGTTTGCGCAGAGAGGCCGTAATAATCAGGCGCTCTTTCGCCCTCGTCATGGCGACATAGACAAGCCTCATTTCCTCGGACAGGTTTTCCCTGCGCAGGCGCGCTGCGATGGCTTGCCGTGCCACCGTCGGATAGCGGATTTTCTGTTTCCGATACAGCACTCTGGGACCGAATCCAAGTTCCGGATGGACCGTTACGGCGGCCCTTTCATCTTCCCTTGAAAACGCATGGGCTGTATCACAGTAGAAAACGACCGGAAATTCCAGCCCTTTCGCTTTGTGTACGGAAAGAATCTGCACGCTGTCTCCAGAACTTGCGCTTTTTCGATCTCCGCCGCTTTCCGCCGCCCGCTGCAGCCAAAGCAGGAATTTTCGCAGCCCATGCGCTCCGGTGCGTTCAAAGTCCTCCGCGTACTCCGGGATCAGGGCAAGGTTCCGAACTCTCTGCGCGCCGTCCGGCATAGCGGAAAATACCGATCGGAAGGAAAATTCATCCAGAACCTTCCAGACAAGTTCGCTAACCGGAAGATCCGGAACAATTTCCCGCAGGGCCCTGAGCTGCCGCACAAAGCTTCTTCCCGCCGGAAGATCCTTTTCCGCTTCCCGCAGGGCCGTATACAGATCATGATCCCGATCGGCTGCCCGTATCGAGGCAAGCTCATCCGGACTCAGTCCGACAAGCGGAGAGCGCAGGACGTCGAGGAGTGGAACATCCTGGTGGGGATTGTCCAGCAGCATCAGAAGCGAAATCATGCTGGAAATTTCAGGCGCGGAAAAGAATTCCGCCCCCTGCTCCGTCTGCACGGGAATTCCATATTTGCTCAGGGTCTTGCAATAGATAGGACCGGTCTTGTTTGCCGTGCGAAGGAGAATCGCAATATCCCCGTATCGAAGTCGCCGCTGCTGCGCCCCTTCCATTACGGTTGCGCCTTCGCTCATCATCTGCCGAATGGTCTTTGCGGCAAAAGCAGCTTCGCGGGAAACGTCGTCCGGCTTTTCCTCCGCCTGCGCTCCGTCTCCGCTTTCTTCCTCTTCGGCTTTTTCGGATCGGTCCAGAACATAGATTTCCGGCTTGGGCACCGTACCCGTAAACTCTGCGCCCCGCCGCAACGCCGCATCTTCATCGTACTCCAGCTCGCCCAGCCGTTCCGACATGCAGGCGGAAAACATCTGATTGACCGCTTCGAGAATTTCCTTCCGAGAGCGGAAGTTTTCCCGCAGCAGAATCCGTGCATCTGCAGCGGCTTCTTCCGTATAGGGGCCGTAGCTTTTGTATTTTCTCGTAAAAATTTTGGGATCCGCCAGCCGGAACCGATAAATAGACTGCTTGA
Source organism: uncultured Eubacteriales bacterium (assembly GCA_900313925.1). Taxonomy (GTDB): domain Bacteria; phylum Bacillota; class Clostridia; order Oscillospirales; family Oscillospiraceae; genus UBA2922. The sequence continues at coordinate 30,433 of OMTF01000044.1, forward strand.
CGTCGCCGACCATGAACAGGTTGTGCTTTTCCCCGCTGAGAGCCTGCAGAATCTTCTCCTGTACCGGGCTTACGTCCTGATACTCATCGACCATGATTTCCGTCCATCGCGCGCCGATTTCCCCCGCCAGCTCCGTGGGTGTGCCGTCCGGTCGGATAAGGAGTGCGGCCGCTTCATGCTCCAGATCGGAAAAATCCAAAAGCTCTGCGTTCCGCTTTTCTTTCCGGTATTCCTCGCTGAAGTCGTTTACCAGGTGTACAAGAGACCGCATAACCGGGGCGGCCTGGCGCAGGTCTTCCAGGACAACGGCGGAGGAGCTGCTGAAGGTTTTCTGTATTTCCGCCCAGATTTTCTTCCAGCTGTCCCATCGCTCCTTGAACCGGTTTTTCGCTTTTTCCTGCTCCTCGTCGGAGTTGCGGAACGCTTTCAGCTTGGGAAAAGATGCCTGTGCGGCGTTTGCCGTCGCATCCCATGTTTCCGTCGATGCCTTCTGCAGCTGTCGAAAAAGCTCCTCTGCCCGATCCCTGCTTTCCCCGTAAGCTTTCTCCATTGCCGCACCGCCTTCGGAAAAAAGAGTCTGGGACCGCGCCATTTCCCGAAGGCAGTATTCCGCCTGTTCCCGGACTCGTTGCATAAGCTCCCATCCCCAAACGGTTTCTTCGGCGCTCTGAATCCCGTCGGCTTCAAAGGCCTCCAGCTGTTCCTCCGCCCAGCGTTCCGGCCAGACATGGCCTTGAATTTTTTCGTAGAGGTTTAAAACCAGTTTCACAAGTTCCTTATCACTGCGGCCGCCTCCTACCGTATCAATCAGTTCCCGAAATCCAGGCTCTCCCGCTTTTCCATAGTACGCCTCGACAACCTTGTCGGCCGCCGCTTCGCGAAGCACCCGCGCCCGGTTGTTGTCCGCTACATGAAACGTCGGGGGAAGGCCTGCCGCCTGACTGTTTTCCCGCAGCAGACTCTGGCAGTAGCTGTGTATTGTCCCAATCTGGGCCGTACGGCAGAGCGCCGCCTGTCTGCGGAGGTTGCGGCTGCCAGGATTTTTTGCGAGCCTCTCTCCGATGCTGTCGATAACCCGGCTCCGCAGTTCCGCAGCCGCCGCATTCGTATAGGTAATTACCAGAAACCGGCTAATGTCTACGGGATTTCTGGGATCGTCAAGATAGGACATCAGCCGCTCGGTCAGAACCCGGGTTTTGCCGCTGCCGGCTGCCGCGGAAACAAGAATATTCGCGCCGCGGGCTTCGATGGCTTCCTTCTGCGATTCCGTCGGCTTAAATTCTCCCATGGGTTTCCTCCTTGAGATTTTTCTTCACCGCCTCCGCCCGCAGGACCGGGGTATAGCGGATTCGATCCGTTCCGGTGCCGTCGCTGAAATGACAGGCTGCCGCATAGTCGCAGTACTCGCAGGCGTTACTCTTTGCGGCCTGATAATAGGGCTGCGCCGATATTTCGCCCTGCTGGATTTCCTGTGTGAACGCAGCAAGCTTCCGGCAGACGTGCCTTTCCAGGTCCTTCATCTCCTCCTCCGAAACAAGGGCTTCGCCCCGGAGGCTCCCATCCTTATTCCTTTTCAGAGGAAGATACCGGAACGTCTCTCCGCTTTCCATCGCTTGCAGAACAGCGGGGTTTTCGAGAAGGACGCCGCTTCTTCTGCCTTTCCGCGCTCGTTCCTTCCTCTGCTCTTCTTTCGTCAGGTGCTTGGGGGCCGTCAGCATCTCTTCGCGAGCCGGAAGGTAGAGTGCCCCCGCCGGAAGAACCTTGCAGCCGTACAGTGTTTCCCCGTTTTCCTCCAGAATCGTCAGGTAGAGAAGCATCTGCATGCTTCGCCCATACCACACATCGGAGAAGCTGAATTTCTTTTTTCCGGTTTTATAGTCTACGACACGCAGAAACAGTGTGTCGCCTGTTTTCCACCCGTCGACGCGATCAACAATGCCCGTAACAAGGGCTTTTTCCGTTCCCTCTCCGACCGTCTTGACCTGAATTTTGTTCTCTTTCTGGAGATCAAATTCAAATTCCAGCGGTTCAAAGTCGGAGGTCTGCAGCTCTTCCGCCATATCCTGCACTACCGCTTCTACCTCCCGGGAGATATTCCAGAAGAGGTATCGGAAGCGGGCGGATTTTTCCCTGAAATCCTGCAGCTCCTCCGCTATATATTCCTTAATGTATCGATTTGTCATTTCGGAAATTTCCCGGCGGCTGAGGTTCCGGAACCCGCCTTTCGTCTTCGCTTCCGCCGCTACTTTCTGCAACACGAAGTGCATGAAGGTTCCGATTTCCGGCGGTTCGAACTCCGCCGGCTTGCGCGGCTTCGCCCGCAGCCCGTACTGCAGGAAATACTCAAACGGACACGCCGCGTACTTGTCCGAGCGGGAGGCGCTCAAGCGGATCGTTTTTCCATACAGCCTGCTCACTCCTTCCGGGCTTAGCTGCCCCCGGGACAGTTGGGATGCTTTCCGAAGTTTTTCCGCAAAGTCCGGATCGCTGCTTTCGACCCACCGCAGAGCGGCCCTTTCCACCGGGTTCGTGCCCGAAAGACCTTTCGCCGCAAGATCCCGGCAGGGGTTCGGTGCTTCGGACCGAAGATCTTCCAGGGCAAGCGCTTTCGGCGTAAGGCTGTAAAGCTTCTCTGCTCTCCGAAACAGATACGCAGGCAGGGATTCTTCCTTTCCATTCGTCCGCGGGTAGCTGAGGAAAAGCCCGTCGTGCGGGAGCGTCAGTGTCTGATAAATCAGCAGGTATTCGTTCCACAGCGAGACTTCTTCTCCTCCGGTAAGATCCAAGTAAAGTTCCTGGAGCTTCTGTGTTTCCTCCTCTGTGAAGACGGCATCCCGGGCTCCAGTTCCGGGGAGCCGGCTGTCTTCCGCACCGAGGACCAGTAGGTATCGTATGTTTCTCCGCCGCATCCGGTCGAAATCCCCGGCGGTAACGCTGTCCAGAGAAACCGGAATGGTTCCCACATCGTACTGGTTCAGCACCAGAGAGAAAAAATTTCCAAACACTTCCGGCTGCATCGGCCGGTCTGCAAGCACCGCAGCTGCCTGCTGCAGCGCACGGATGATGATTTCCCAAAGCTGCCGGTATTCCTGCGCTTTGGTTTTCAGCGTTGCGTCCTGCTCCAGCAGGACCGCCTTTTTCTGAAGGGTTTCCGTAAGTCGGATTTCCGTAAGAAAATCCGCCAGCGCCGCAGCCTGCTGGGCGGCCGTTTCCGCTTGGTACGCTCTCCGTTCAAAATGCCGCAGCGGCGGAACGATTTTCTGCCGGAGGATGTCAATCTGCTGCAGCCGGCTTTCCGCCGCCTCATCATAGGTCCCTCCGTATCCATCCGGATGCTGCCGCCACATGCCCGGCCGGAACCAGGCGCTTCCGCGCAGCTTCCAGAGGTAGACATAGCTGTCCAGAACATCCACTTCATCCTGCGAAAGTCCGGTCAGGCCCGTCCGAAGGTACGCCATCACATCCTCCGTCGCCCAGCCTCTGGTAATGACGTTGTACGCACTGGCAATCATCGTCGGCAGGGGCTTAGACAAAAGGTCGGACTTCCTCGTGCAGAAAAGCGGAACCCCATAGCGGCGGAAGCTGTCTTCCAGAGGAAGCCGGTAGTCCTCAAATCCGCGGACTGCTACGGCAATGTCTCTCCAGCGGCAGTTTTTTTCCCTTGCGATCCGATGGCAGAGGGCGGCTGCATATTCACATTCCTCTTCCTTGGTATCCGCAATCGAAAGCACGACCGGCCCGGGCTTTTTTTGAGGACGAAGCCGGTAGCTCAGGATGGCTCTGGCAAATTCCTCATAGGGGCTTGCATGCCGATCCGCATCGAACCATTGTACCCGGCATTCGGTTCCGCTTCGCGCTGCAGCGGCCTGCATCTCGCGGTAGACAGCCCGGCTTACGGCAAAAGTTTCGTCTTCCCCCGGATCGCAGGTAAGGCTGAGCGCGATGTCGGCGCCGCCGCGAAGCAGCGCTTCCAGCACGCCCCGCTCCTGCGCCGTAAAGTAGGTAAATCCGTCTACGTAGAAGTGCTCCCAGGTTTCCCGCTTTCCGCCCGCCTCAATGCGTCTTTCGAGAACGGCAAGACTGTCCGACGGATCCGCATAGGAGGAGGCAATCACGCCGTCATACGCCTCCATAACGGCAGCCAGATCCTCCAGCTTTGCAGAAAGGCCTTCCGGACTCTTCGCCGCAGCTTCCCGAAGCCGGCCGGCATCAATTTTCGCCGCCTTCAATTCATCCATTGCCTGCAGCAGAAGTGCAAACACATCCGTTTTTTCTCCGGTCTGCCGAAAGACCTGCAGCCGGGAGGAAACTTCCTCCACCGCAAGGCTCATGCTCAGAACCCGTCCGGCTTTATCCAAAAGCGGACGCGCTTCCCCCGTTTCCGGACGGTACCGGCGGCACATATCGCGAAAGCTCATAACCTCCGCGTAGGCAGCGGCGCGGTTGCCGCAGATAGCACACAATTCCCTTTCGGCTTCATGGCTGTAGTTTTCCGGAACGATGAAAATCGCCCGGAACTGCGGATCGTTCCCGCGCGTCCGGATTTCTTCCATCATGGCGGCCGTTTTACCGGTCCCGGCAAGCCCCATCAGTAAACGCAGCATAAACGTGTTCCTTTCTTCTGCCGCTTTTTCATAACCCTTTTTCCCGTTCATTGTAGCAGACGGCCGATCGCCCTGCAACGGCCCTTTCCTACCTTAATTATAGGAAAAGGGATGTCCCTTTTTTGGGACATTTTCCCGCCCGGATCGGGTGGATTCCTTTCCCGAACGCCTGCGTGGTAAATCGCTGCACGGTGGAAAAATAAATTTTTCTTGCATTTGGTTTTTGCTTTTGGTATTATTAGTAAGCTATTCTGCAATATCTCACAAGCAGGGAGGTGCTTTTACATGGCAAAATGTCAGTATTGCGGCAAAGGTGTAACCTTTGGCATCCGGATGAGTCATTCTCACAGACGGTCCAATCGTACCTGGAAGCCGAATGTCAAGCGTGTGAAAGCCATCGTGGATGGAAAGCCGCAGCACGTTTACGTCTGCACGCGCTGCCTCCGGAGCGGAAAAGTTACACGCGCTGTGTGAAAATATATTGCCGAAATTGCCCGACGCACTTCTGCGACGGGTTTTTTTCGATCCCTGCACCGACTGCGCCGGTGCATTTTGTTTTTTTTGTTCTTTGTCAAATGTTGGGGTAAATCCCAAAAGAAAAGAATATAGGTGTTAAATTAATGGATCACGAGCTGGGTGTATACCTGGCTCGTGTATTTTAGTCGCAGTTACCCCGTAGTTATATTTAGTAGATTCGTATCAGGCGGCCATAAAAAGGATCCGGCTACGAAAGCGTTTGAAATTTCTTACCCCATAGCAGATACGTTTCAGCACCTTGGTTCTATTATTGCAGCCCT
>OMTF01000013.1 GCA_900313925.1 uncultured Eubacteriales bacterium
AACTGGCGGAACGGGAAGCGGAGAGGAAGCAATAGAATAATCGCGGGACTTTTCGAAGGAATCGGAAAACCCGCGATTTTTCAATAAGAATTTTTATCAATCAGATAAGATGCAGCGAAGCCGCGACTTCCTCCGCCTTCCGCAGTACGCGGTCGAACTTATCCAGAGCGGTATTGACCGGTTCCGGCTTCGTCATATCTACGCCCGCATGCTGAAGCTCCTCAAGAGGATAGCGGCTGCCGCCCATGGAGAGGAATTCCAGATAGCGCTGCACGGCGGGACGGCCCTCCCGGAGGATCGCTTCGGATATGGCGACGGCAGCGGCGTAGGAAGTTGCGTACTTGTACACATAGAAAGGCCGGTAAAAGTGCGGGATACGTGCCCACTCGTACTGGACCTCGTCATCAAGAACAAGATCCGGCCCGAAATAATCCTGGATCAGTCCCCGGTACAGGGTATTGAGCGAAGCGGGATGCAGCGTCTCACCCCGTTCGGCCATCGCATGCGCTTCCCTCTCAAACTCGGCGAACATGGTCTGCCGATAGACGGTCGCCTTGAAATTCTCGAGGTACTGACTCAGAAGAGGCAGCGTTTCCTCTGCTTCCGTGGCGGTCGACAGCAGGTTTTCGATCAGAAGGTTCTCGTTCACGGTGGAGGCCACTTCCGCGACGAAAATGGTATAATCTGCATACTGCGGCGGCTGATGCGTATTCGAAAGATAGGTATGCATCGAGTGGCCCATTTCGTGCGCTATGGTGGACACGCTTTCCAGCGTTCCGGTGAAGTTTGTCAGTATATACGGATTGGAATGGTAGGTTCCGTAGGAGAAAGCGCCGCCGGACTTTCCGCGGTTCGGATATACATCAATCCACCGGGAAGCAAAAGCAGAACGGACAGTATCGGAATACTCCTTGCCCAGAGGGGCAACCGCTTTCAGAACAAGCTCCTGCGCCTGCGGATAGGTATAAGTTTTGGGGACAGATTTCGTCAGAGGAGCATATACGTCGTAGTAGTGCAGCTCGGAGACCTGCAGGAGTCTCCTGCGAAAATCCACGTAGCGATACATAGTCGGCATGTGGCTGCGGACGGAAAGGATCAGCTGATCGTATACCTCTTCTGGGATATGCTCGCCCTGCATGCTCATTGCCCGGGAAGAAGAATAGTGTCGGACGGAGGCTTCATTGACGGCGCATTTTACGTTTGCCGAATAGGTCGCGGCAAAGGTATTGATGTGCTGCCGATAAGTTCGGTAGAAGCTTTCAAAGGAATTTTTGCGAAGGGTCCGATCCGGGGAAGTCTGCAGAAGAATGTAATTCGACTCTGTGACTTCGGTTTCTGCTCCCTTTTCGTTTTTTACCGGATCAAAAACAAGATCGGCGTCCTGCAGATTGTCCGCGATTTCTCCGGGAGAGGACAGGACTTCACTGAAGCTCGCAAGGAGCTTCTCCTCCGGTGCGGAGAGCGTATGCGGTTTTTGCAGGAGCAGCTTTTCCATCAGAAAGCGGTAATCGGCAAGCTCCGGATCCTCGGCAAGCGACTGGAGAACATCCTCCGGAAGCGCCAGGATTTCGGGAACGGCGAAGGCCGTTTCCGCCGCGATGGAAGCGTACTTGCCCATAATGCGTGAATAAAGTTCCTGCCCGGCAGCGGCTCGAGTGTCTTCGCTGCGCCGGAGCGAAGCGTAGCAGAACAGGTCAGACAGAGCAAGACTCAGCGCCGTGTCTGCTTCCAGAAACGGGCGAATCGTTTGGGCATCCTTCAGCTTCCCGGCAAACCCGGCAACGGCATCGGCTTTTTCGTCGATCTCGGAAAAGGCCTTTTCCCATGCCGCATCGTTTTCATAGAGACTGGAAAGATCCCAGGTATCCTCTACGGGAATCTCTTTTCTTTCTTTCAGTGTTTCCGCCATCTAAGCAAGTCCCTTCAATAACCTTTTTTTCGATCCACAAGACGCAGCAGTGGCCGTCCGTTGCAGTAATTCTCAAGATCTTCACAGAACAAATCGGTCGCTTTGTCAACAGTGTATCCCAACGTCATATTGCCGGCGATATGCGGCGTAATAAGGAGATGGGGGCAGCTCCAAAGCTCACTGTCCGCGGGAAGAGGCTCGGTTTCAAAAACATCCAAAGCCGCACCGGCAAGCTTTCCGCTGCGCAGAATTTCGGCCAGCGCATGTCCGTCCACAACGTTGCCCCGGCCGACATTTACCAGATAGGCATCGGTCGGAAGTTTTTCTATCTTTTCCTTTCCAAGGAGGAGGTAAGTTTCCTTTGTGCCGGGCAGGCAGGAAATAAGGATGTCGGTTTTCGGCAGGTAGGAATCAAGCTGCGCGATGGGAAGGCTCTCCGTAAACACATCCGAGGACTTCCTGCCGCTGTGATTGAAGCCCAGGATGCGCGCCGGATGAAACCCCTGAAAACGGCTCGCAATGGTACGTCCCAGATCTCCGGTGCCCAAAATGGAAATCCGGCTGCCATAGAGAGAGCGGAAGGACAGATTCTTTATCCACATGCGCTCTTCCACGATGTGCGAGTATTCCAATTCCCTGCGAAGAAGCATTAAAGTCACCATGACCGTATGCTCCGCGAGGGTCACGCCATAGGCGCCGGAGGAGTTCGAAAGCAGTACGGAGTCGTCCCGGAACAGACCGGGATCCATATAATTGTCTACGCCGGCGGTGTGGCTGCAGAACCAGCGGAGCTGCGGAGCGGCTTTAATGAGATCGGCACCCATGCCGAAGATGATTTCCGTTTCCTGCAGATGAGGCAGCGCTTCCTGGTTGGACTGAAAAAATTCCGTAAAGTAACCGTATTTTTCTGCGGTTTCATTTATTTTTGCCCGGTTTTCCGAGCTCAGTGCGGGGTTTACAATTGTGATTTTCTTAGCCATAACTGGTTCCTTTCTTCGATACAGGCTGCATTATGATTTTTTCGGCACAATTTCAATCCAGTAGTGATCCGGATCCTCAATGAAGTAAATGCCCATGGAAGGATTTTCATAGCAGATACATCCCATTTCCTGATGCTTCTTATGCGCTTGCTCCATATTGTCGGTTTCCAGCGCCAGATGAAATTCATCGTCTCCCAGATCGTAGGAATCTTTTTCCCAGTCGCGGAGCCAGGTGAGTTCCAGTTTGTGCCGCGTGACGCCGTCCCCCAGATAAACAATGACGAAGCTGCCGTCAGCGGCTGTTTTCCGGCTGACTTCCTCGAGACCAAGTGCCTCGCGGTAAAAGGCAAGGGACTTTTCTAAGTCAATAACGTTGAAATTATTGTGCGCAAAAGTAAATTTCATGATTTTCCTCCTCTGTGCCGTTGCGGTTTGCGCCAGGCACACTTTTCCTCCGATTGCGAGGAACTATTCGATGGAAAAAATTCGGCCCGGCTTGCGGGGTGCCGCTTTTGGAACCGGACCTTCCGCATAACCGATGGCGAGGTTGTCAATTCCGATATAACGGGCAGGATCAATGCCGGCGGACTGCAGAATTTTTTGACCTTCCGGCGTCTCGAACTGTTCCCGGCCGCGATGAACCCAGCAGGTTCCAAGTCCCAGAGAGGTGGCTTCCGCAAGCATACCGGATATAACGCTGCACCCGTCAAATACGGCGGTTGGAACGTCGGTGCCGGCAAGGACGCACAGAACTGCGGGGGCGCCGTAAAAGGCGTCAAACCCGGACTTTCCCATCAGCTCTCCATTAATATATCCCAGTTTCCGGACGACCTCTTCCTTTGTGATTTTCAGGATGATGACTTCCTGTCTTCCCATGCCCGTCGGGGCGTACAGACCGGCTTCCAGAACACGGTTGAGAAGCTCGTCCGGAATCGCATCCGGCTTGTAGCTTCGAATACTTCTGCGATTTTTCAGCAGCTCCAGAATATCCTGCATAAGCATTGACTCCTCCGTACGCAATAAAGATTCTGCACTGATTTTATTTTTCAGCGGTAAAAAAGTCAATGCGGACGGAAGGAAAACAAGGGATTCCAACTCCGTAGCGGCCGGCGTCGCGAAGGAAAAGCTCGAAGCAAAACCGGAGGAGAGAGAAAAAGAAGGAAGCCGGAAAGCAGCGGCAGGCACTGCCCGATACCGCCGGGCTCCTGCCCGGAAGCGGCGGGAAACGAGGGACCGGGAAAGCGCTATTTTTTCCCGGTCAGATAGTATATGGCGAGCTGGGTACGATCTCGCAAATCAAGTTTTGCTAAGACGGAGGAAAGATAGTTCCGGACGGTCCCTTCCGAGAGAAACAACCGGTCGCCGATTTCCTTGTTTGAAAGACCGTCTGCGACAAGCGCGCAGAGTTCTGCCTCCCGTTCCGTCAAGTCGGAATCGTCAAACTCCGCCGGCGCCCGGCCGGAAATCAGGGTCGGCATTTTCGCCGTAACTTCTTCCCCAAAGACGGACTGCCCGGAATATATCGCTTTAATCGCCGGCGCCAAAGCGCTGTAATTCTGCTTCAGAAGATACCCTTTTGCTCCGAGGCGGATCGCCCGGACGATGTATTCATCATCCAGAAAAGTGGTCAGGAGCAGGACGCGGGCAGCCGGATTCTCTTCGAGGATTGCTTTCAGTGCGGTAAGTCCGTCCATCTCTTTCATGCGGATGTCCGTAACCAGCACATCGGGATTCTTTTCCCGGCAGAGAGCGATCGCGTCTGTGCCGCTGCATCCCGTACCGCAGATGGCAAGCTCCGGATCTGCTTTTAGAATGGTTTCCAGAGCCATGACGATCAGAGGGTCGTCGTCGACAAGAGCAACTTTTATTCGCATGCCGTTCTCCTTTTCGGTATGGATATGAATATCCGAAAGCCATTGGCTGCGTCCACGGAAATCACGCCGTGAAGAGCCCGAACCCGCTGACGCATATTTTCTAGTCCCATGCCGCCGGCGCTGCTTTCCAAATTCTCCGTATGGATCTGCGTGCCGTTATCTCGTATCAGGAGCTGATAGAGCGCCGGATGCTCCATAATCTGCACCTCCACCTGCGTTGCGTTGGAATGCTTCGCTACATTTGTAAGCGCTTCTTTGAGGATCGCAAGAAAGCAGTATTTTACGTCTCTTGGAATGCCGTGGGAAATGCTGCATTCCAGGGAAGCCGGACAAGCGTTGAAATCACGGATAAGAAGGCGGGCGGACTGTTCCAGATCGATGGATTCATCATGAAGATCGTGTACGCTCTCGCGAATGGAGGTCATTGCCTGCCGCAGCTGCGCTTCCAGCTGCTCCAGCGGCTGTGCAAGAGATTCCTCCTGATGCACGGTAGCGAGCGCACCGGTCATCAGGATGCTTCGCGAAAGAATGTGTCCGACATTATCATGGATTTCCCGTGCAATTCGATTCCTTTCCCGCAAGGTTGCCGCATAAATCTCGCTGTCCTGCTGCTCACGAAGCGCTCGGTTGCTTCGTTCCAGATTCATGCGCCGCTCCGCAGCGGAATCGCGAATGTCGTTGAGAGACAGAGACTGTGTTTCCAGCTTTGCAATGCACAGTCCGAGGAGAAGGGAAAAAAGGCAGCCTACGGAAAGGTAAAACAGCCAGAGCAGCCCGCGGAACCGCAGAGCAAGCACTGCGGCAGCGATTCCGGCGGGGAGATAGGATTTTCTTCGGAAAGGCTCCAGCAGCGTCAGGGGGAAAAAAGGAATGCCGGCGGGGAAGAATCCGGAAAACACGATGAACGCTGCCGCTATGGCGGAGGACCAAAGGCGATTTTCGGGCAGGGGAGAGCCGAAAGCGCAGGAAACGGCCAAAAGAAGGCACAGAATGAAAATCCCGTCCGCCGGGCGCGCAAAAAGGCTCATTACGCCGTACGCGAGCAGCAGAAGTCGACTGGCAATTTGCAGGTTCGATACTTTCATGGCGTTCTCCGCGTTCCATAATCGTTACAAATGTCACGGGGAATGCGTGACATTAGACACTTTTTCAGGACTGTATGAAATTATATCATGTGGACAAAGGCAGGAAATCATTTTATGTGCAGAAAATTGGAGAAAACGCAATGACAGATATGATCAAAATTACCAATTTGGTCAAGCGCTACGGAGACGTGATCGCTCTGGATCATCTGGATCTGGAAGTCCGGGAATGTGAAATTTTCGGCCTGCTGGGGCCGAATGGGTCCGGGAAGACAACGGCAATCAACTGTATCCTGGCGCTGCTCCGCTATGACAGAGGGGAAATTTCCGTCCTCGGAAAGCCCATGACGCCGACCTCGTATGATTCCAAGGCAAAAATCGGAGTGGTTTTTCAGAACGTTGCGGTGTTTGAACAGATGAGCGTATATGAAAATATCGACTACTTCTGCAGCCTTTATATCACGGACAGGGCCGCAAGGTCGAAATGCGTCCAGGAAGCAGTGGAATTTACCGGGCTGGGAGATTATCAGAAAAAGCGGCCCAAGCAGCTTTCCGGCGGTCTGCTGCGAAGGCTGAACATTGCCTGCGGCATCGCGCACAAACCGAAGCTCATCTTTATGGACGAGCCGACGGTCGCCGTCGATCCGCAAAGCCGAAATCATATTCTCGAAGGAATTCAGGAAATGAATCGGAATGGTTCTACGGTCGTCTATACGTCTCACTACATGGAGGAAGTGGAGCAGATCTGCACACGGGTCGCAATACTGGATCACGGAAGGTGCATTGCAAGCGGCACATCGGAGGAACTGAAGGGCATGATTCGGACCGGCGAGACGGTCACCGTAGAGTCCATTGTGCTTACGCCGGAGCAGCTGGAGTCCATTCGAAATCTGGAACAGGTTTTCTCCGCCGAATATTCGGAAGAGACGCTGAAGCTCAAGTACGGCAGCAGCGGGAATCTCATTGCGCTGCTTCACCTTCTGGAATCGGAAAAGATAAGCTTCGGCCGGGTTTTTTCCGAGAAACCGACCTTGAATGATGTATTTCTGGAACTCACGGGCACGGAATTGCGTGATTGACGGGAGAAGCGATATGACACAGCTCAGATACAGATTTATCCAGGCGCTTCGCCTTCGAACGAATATCTTCTGGGGACTTTTCTTTCCGCTGGCACTGGCGACACTGTTCCGCATAGCGTTTGGAGGGATTCTCTCTTCGGAAAATTTTGAACCCGTAAAAACGGCGGTCGTAATAACAGAAGAAAACAAAGAGTTTCTGGAAATGATAAAAAAAGTGGATGGAGAGACTCTCACCGTAAGCTACCTTGATCGGGAAAGCGCGGAAGAGGCACTCCGAAGCGAAGAGGTATCAGGCATCTTCTACTGTGACGAAAGCCCTTCGCTTGTCGTCTCCGGCAACGGCATGCAGCAGACGATTCTGTCCACGGTGCTGTCAAGCTATGAGGAATACGGGGCGATTCTGGAAGAGATGGCAGAGGAGCACCCGGAACGGATTGAAGCATTTTGGGAAAGCATTGGAAATGACACGGTACAGTATACACGAAGCGTATCACTGGGTGGAAAAACATATAATGTAACGCTGGAGTATTTTTTTGCCCTACTTGCCATGGCGTGCTTCTTCGGCTGCTATACGGGGCAGGCGCTGGGGGAGCAGAGCGCAGCGAATGTTTCTCCGCTGGCAGCGCGCAGAGCGGTATCTCCCCGGCATAAACTGCTTTCTGTCCTGACGGATATGTTTGTAGGGTTTACGATTCAGTTCCTGAATGTCCTGATACTGCTAGCCTATCTCGATTGGGGATTGGGGATTGATCTATCGGCGCATCTGGGAGGAATGATTGTTATTGTTGCGCTTGGCAGTCTGCTGGGAGTTTCGTTCGGAATTCTGGTAGGCACCATGAACGTGAAAGAAGGGGGCAAGGTTCTGCTGACAACGGCGCTGTCGCTGGTCCTGTGCTTCCTTGCCGGGCTGATGTATGGAAGCATGAAGCAGGTGATAGAAAACAGCGTTCCGATCCTAAACCGGCTGAACCCCGCAGCGGTTATCAGCGATGCGTTTTATTACCTCAATGTTTATGAGGATAAAGCCGGCTATTATCTCCGGCTTGCCATCCTTGCAGCCTATTCTTTCGGTATCACGGCGCTCGCCTTCATAATGCTCAGGAGGGAACGGTATGACAGTATTTAAAGGGTACCTGAAAATAATACGGAAAAATCTGGGAGTCATCTTTACCTATACCGCCATCTTCCTTGCCATAAGCATTCTCATTACGGAACTGATGCCGGAGAAGCAGAGGGAAAGCTTTCAGGCGGAGAAATTGAATATTACGATTGTAGATGAGGACAGCAGTGCACTGTCGAAGGGGCTGACGGAGTATCTTTCCGAAATCTGCAACGTAACAGAGACGGATATGAACAAGGAGGAACTGACGCGGAAGCTCTATGCCCGCAGCACCGAATACATTCTGCGTATTCCGGAGGGCTACGGGGAAAACTTCCTCGACGGAAAAGCGGTTCTGGATACGACAAAAGTCCCGGACAGCAGCGCCGCCTATCTTATCGATGGGAGGATAAACGGATTTGTAAAAACCGCCGCGGCATATATCAAGGCAGGATATACCCAGGAGGAAGCCGCAGACCGAACACGGCGGGCTATGGAAGTGCAGCCGGACGTAACGGTGGTAGATACCGGAAAAATCGACGAGAACAGCCGCGAAAACTATTCGTATACTTTCACATATTTCCCTTATCTCTATGTAACTTTGATGATTTACTGCATCAGCTTTGTCCTCAGGGCGTTCTCCGACCGGGAAATCCACAGACGGATGCTTGCCGCGCCCGTATCCGCCACAAGCCAGACGCTGCAGGCGGTCTCAGCGTTCGGCATTCTGTTCCTTCTCTTCTGGCTTGTCAGTCTGCTGATGCCGCTGGCGACGAAAAACGGATCCGCATTCTATACGGCACCGCTTGCGAAATATTATATCCTGAATTCCTTCGCACTGCTTCTGGTATCGGTCGCCATAGGATTTCTTGCAGGAACATTGGCGCGGAACGCAGAGGCGGTCTCGGCGATATCTAATATTGTCGGGCTGGGCCTCAGTTTCCTGTGCGGCGTGTTTGTTCCGATGGAGCTGCTGGGAAAGGGTGTCAAGAAGGTTTCACAATTTCTTCCCGTATATTGGTATGAAACCGCAAATGAAGTATTGGCGACCAATACCACGCTTTCCTCTGAGAATCTGCACACAATTCTGCAGGCAGTCGGAATCCAGGCTGTCTACGCCCTGGCGCTTGTCATCATCACGCTTTTTATCGTAAAAAGAAGACAGCAGGAATCCTGACGGCGAAAGGCAAAAAGAGAAAAGAAGCTTTCGCTTCGCATGAACCTCGGAATCCATGAAAGATGCCGGGGCTTATGCTGTGCCGGGCGGGATCGGACCTGCCGAGTCCGTCCGACGGATTTTCGGCTGGCAGGGGCTTGAAAGGGGAACTGTAGCCGGTTAGGCGAGGCGGGGGAAAAGATTTTCGGAGGCAGACAAGCCGCTGCCATCTCGTGCTATAATGAAACTGAATTTTATTGAAACAAATGAGGAAAGAGCGGAAAGCCTCTGGGAACACAGAGCGCTTTCCAATACGAGGAGGATGAGATTTGAGCCAATCAAAAGCGTGGATCCGAATCCGAAGATTGACCGTTGTGGTCATTTCGTCGTTTATCTTTGCCCTGAATATCAACTCCTTCGTCAATACCGGAAATCTGTTCCCCGGCGGAGCAACAGGCCTGGCCCTGCTGATTCAGCGTCTTGTGGAAATGTATTTTTCCGTGCATCTGCCGTTTACTCTGATTAATGTTGTCCTGAATGCATTTCCCGTCTATATAGGCTTCCGGTACATCGGAAAGGAGTACACGGTTTATTCCTGCATCATGGTCCTGCTCACGAGTGTGCTGACGGACCTGCTGCCGGCGTACGTCATTACGTACGATATCCTGCTTATCAGTATTTTCGGCGGGATCATCAGCGGATTCGGCATAAGCCTCTGCCTGCTGGTCGATGCGAGTACCGGCGGGACGGATTTTATTGCAATGTACCTGTCGGAGAAAAAGGGAGTAGATTCCTGGAATTTAATTTTTGGCCTGAATGCCGGAATTATCGTAATCGCCGGATTTATTTACGGCTGGGATCGAGCGCTGTATTCCATTATTTTCCAGTTCGTATGCACGCAGGTGATTCATTTGATGTATCAAGAATACCAGCAGAAAACACTTCTGATTGTGACCAACAACCCCGAGGAAGTCTGCTGGATTATCAAGCAGATGAGCCAGCACAGCGCCACGGTGCTCAGTGGAGAGGGAAGCTACGAAGGAGAAGAGCGCTCGGTAGTCTTTTCCGTAATCGGGAGCAGGGAAACCAATCGCATAGTGAAATCGATCCGCGAAAAGGATCCGACGGCATTCATTGATATCATGAAAACGGATCGTGTTGCCGGCCGGTTTTCCCTTCGCCATTTTTCGTGAGAAAAACATCGTGCGGACAAACGAAAAAGCTCCGGGGAACCGGGGCTTTCTGTCGTCCGAACCGACTTAGATGTCTATATCCATAGTGATACTGAAAACGAAATCCGGATAGGCAGATTGGACCTTTTCCGTAATCTTCGTAAAGAGCTCCGTCCGGTTCTCAATATCAAAGTCAATGATAATATCAAAACTGCAGGTCTTCTTCTGCATATCGGCATAAAAGCCGTGCATCTGCAGAACACCTTCGTTTTCAACGACCATATGTGTAATACGGCTTCGCATCTCGCTGGCGGCGTCGTCGCTTGTATTTATGGAATAGACCCCGACGCCGGTCAGCAGAACGCCATGCTCGCTGTAGACGCGGTTGGTAATGCGGCGTGCCATGGAATCAATCTGCTCGGCTGCAAGCGTATCGAGAACCTCCACATGAACGGAGCCGATTACCATGTTGGGGCCATAGTCATTCAGGATCAGATCATAAGCGCCCCGAGCATCCGGATCCTCCCGAATGGTTTTCTTGATGGCGCGTACGAGCTCCGCGTCCGGGCGTCGGCCGATAAAGTCATTGAGAGTATCACTGACCATTTCGATGCCGGCCTTGATGATAGCAGCGGCGATGAGAACGCCGACATAGGCTTCGATGCTTATGTGGAAGAAGATGTAAACCAGTGCGGAGGCCAGCACGGAAGCGGACAGAACGGCATCAAAGCTTGCATCCGCTCCGGATGCGATCAGGGAACCGGAATTTACAGCTTTGCCGCGCGATTTCACATAGCTGCCCAGCAGAAGTTTTGCGGCAATGGCTGCGGCGAGGACGACAAGGGAGACCGTTGTATAGCTTGCGGCTTCCGGATGGATGATTTTCTTGACGGATTCGACCAGAGAACTGATGCCGGCATAAAGCACGATTGTAGAAACTATCATGGCGCTCAGATACTCAATTCGCCCATAGCCCAGGGGATGCTTTTTATCCGGTTTCCGATTGGCAAATTTTGCGCCGAGAATAGTGATGACCGAAGACAGGGCGTCGCTGAGATTGTTGATTGCGTCCAGAACGATTGCAATGGAATTGGTAAGAATTCCGACGGCGGCCTTGCCGGCAGCGAGGATAACATTGACGACGATTCCAATAAGGCTGGTCTTTATAATGACGCGGCTTCGTGCCGCGGCAATACTGGCTACGCCCGCTTTTTCCTTCTGATCCATAGTAAGATCCCCTTCTTTGCTGGATGCCGGTTTCCGGAATCCAAAATTTTCCATGCTATTTCTTTTCAGATATGCGATACAGAATCAAACCGCCCTTTCGATCGGCGCCGGGATTCCAGAGCGTAGGAAAATCCAGCCACCGGAAATCCCCGTACGTTGCGGCTTTCACTTCCAGCCTCCCGTTTGTTTCCCGATACCCGTTCAGAATGTACCAGTGCCAGATATAGTCGTGCATTGCGGGTGCTTTGTGATCCAAAGTAAGGCAGGGAATTACGAAGCCGCTGTCGATCTGCGCACGGACCGCTGTCTGTGCCTCCGCTTCGGGACGATCCCCAGACAGCATCTCCATGGCAATCTGCGTTTCCCCCCGGTTTCGGAGATAGCGTCCGAAGCCGTCCACGTAGATATCCAGACGATCGATGCCGTGGTTTCTGGGACGAAGGTAGGGCTTCATAATCATGCCGAAATCGATATAAGCCTGTCTTGTCATCGGGTGCAGCTCAAAAGGGCACAGTTTCTTCATCCCATAGTAAAGGGAAAAGTAAATGCAGCTGTCGCAGGCTGTAATAGCCGCGCAGCCGCCGAGATGCATCCAAAAATCCGTAAACCAGTCCTGGCTGCCGCCGTAGCTTCCGTCAACGAAAAAATAATCCAGCTGCTTTTCCATGAAATTCAAGTCCCTCTATGCGTATACGAAAGATTCGGCAGATATCCTGCCGCACTCAGAGCGGTTTCGGCTGCGGCCGGCGGGATACATCCACCGGCTCTCCGCCCCGGAGCACTTTCCGAATATTCTTTTCAAACTTCTGCCTTGAGCCCATAACCTCGTGGCCGCAGCCGCAGCAGCGAAGCCGGAAGTCCGCTCCGATCCGCAGAACATCCCATTCGTTGGAGCCGCAGGGATGCTGCTTTTTCATTACCAGACGATCCCCGACATGGATATCCATTGCGCTCACTCCTCCATCACTTCATTCAACCGTTCATTCCATTTTTTGCGGTTGTAATTCAGACCACTGCCATAATTTTCAATACACGGGCTGACAATGATTCCTTTTGCATTACAAAACTGACGTAAAAAAGCAATCTGATTTTTCAAGTCATCCTTTTGCTTCTTGCAGACACTCTTGCATAAAGGACAACTTCACGATTATTATTTTCCGTATTTATTCCTTTGAACTGAAGATATTGGTCATGAGTATAATAACGTCTATTTGTTGGAGTCCGCCTTACTTTCCGGGCTCCTTCTCGATCCCAGCGTTGCAATGTTTTTACTGAGACACCCACTAATTTAGCAAACTCCTTTTATAATAATTTGCGATATTTGATGTGTTCATAACGATTCATTCCTAAGAGAATACATTAACACATTTAATCACTTTTATCGTTTTATTTGTCACTAAAATCCTCTTTGCGGTTTTTTATTTTATCCCAATATGCTTTTGCCGCCTGCTCAATTTTATTATCCCCATACGCGTAGTAGACAGTGTCTTTCAGATTTTCCGGGAGATACTGCTGTGCTACCCAATGGCCGGGAAAGTCGTGCGGATAAAGATATCCCTGTTCCCGCTCAAAACCCGCTCCATCCGCATGCACATTCTGCAGCTCACGCGGAATGGGGCCTGCCTTTCCGGAACGAACATCGTGTACGGCCTTATCAATGGAAACGACAACCGAGTTCGACTTGGGGCTTGTTGCGAGAAGGATGCATGCCTCCGCAAGCGGAAGGCGGGCCTCGGGAAGACCCAACTGCAATGCAGCGTCTACGCAGGCTTTTACAATGGGAACTGCCTGCGGGTAAGCAAGGCCAATGTCTTCACTGGCGGAACATAAAATCCTGCGGCAGGCTCCAATCAGATCCCCGGCTTCCAATAGCCGCGTCAGGTAATGCAGGGCGGCATCAGGATCGGAGCCGCGCAGAGACTTCATGAGAGCGGAAACCGTATCATAATGCTGATCTCCCTCCCGATCGTAGTGCAGGGAGCTTCTCTGCGAGGCATCGCGGGCCGCTGCCAGCGTGATGACTGCTTCTCCGCCGCTCTGGTCTGCAGTATTCATCAGAAGCTCAACGGCATTGACTGCCTTTCGGACATCGCCTCCGCAGGAAGTAGAAATATACTGAATAACATCGTCCGGTACGGAAACGCTGCAGTGCATCTGCTCCGCTTTCAGCCGAAAGGCTCTGTGCACAGCCGGAGCGATTTCCTCGGGAGAAATCGATTTGAATTCAAAAATGGTCGATCGACTGAGTATCGCGTTAAAGACGCAGAAATAAGGATTTTCCGTCGTGGAAGCGATGAGGGTAATCCGGCCGTCTTCAATAAATTCCAGCAGAGACTGCTGCTGCTTCTTGTTGAAATACTGAATTTCATCCAGATACAGCAGAACGCCTCCGGGAGTAAGCAGCGTGTCCAATTCCTGGATGATGGCTTTTATATCGGCCAGACTTGCGGTCGTTGCATTCAATTTTCGCAGACTGCGGTTTGTTCTCTGGGCGATGATGCGCGCAATTGTTGTTTTCCCCGTACCGGAAGGACCGTAGAAAATCATGTTGGGACATTCTCCGCTTTCAATGATTTTCCGAAGAAGGCCGTGCGGCCCGAGAATATGGGACTGTCCGACGACATCGTCCAGGCAATCAGGGCGGATTTCCTCCGCAAGAGGTTTTTTCATATGGATCACCCGATCTGCAGGCTTCCATACAAGACGGAAGCAGGATAGCATAAAAAACAATACGATAGCGTATACCCATTTTATCACGACCTGCAAGACAGGCTCCGGTGCGGCAAAAGCGGTGCACGGAAGGCGGAAAGCATGGTATAATTTCAAAAGGCCCGCTTACGGCCAGCCAGATATTCTGCCAAGGGAAGAGGGAACACGATGCGTACAAAACAGCAGGTAAAGGAAATCATAGAAGCGCTTGAAAAAGAATACCCGGATGCGATCTGCTCCTTGCCTTATCCGAAAGACTATGAGCTTCTGTTCGCCGTGCGTCTGTCGGCGCAATGCACCGATGAGCGCGTCAATAAAGTGACGCCGGAACTGTTTGCCCGCTTTCCTACCCTGCAGTCTTTTGCCGAAGCGGAACCGGAAGAAGTGGAGCCTTATATACATTCCTGCGGATTTTATCACACGAAGGCAAAGGATATCGTGGACTGCGCCAGGGTCCTTGCAGCCAAACACGGGGGTAAGGTCCCGGACAATATGGAGGAACTGCTGAAGCTCCCCGGCGTCGGACGCAAAACGGCGAATCTTGTGCTGGGGGATATTTATCACGTTCCGGGGTCCACGGTGGTCGATACGCACTGCATTCGGCTTTCCAACCGACTGGGGTTGGTTGACGGACTGAAGGACCCGGTGAAAATAGAAATGGAACTTCGAAAAATTCTTCCTCCGGATCAATCATCAGATTTCTGCCATCGCATCGTACTACACGGCAGGGCAGTCTGCAAGGCACAGAAGCCACGCTGCGAAGGCTGCTGTCTGCGGAAGAACTGCCAATTCTTTGAAAAGTCTGGCGGCGCATTCTCGTGTCTTCAGACATGAGTAAGCCGCCGTTTTGCTTGTATCCGGTGGTGCTATATGGTATAATATAAACATGGATAAAAATATTTATAGTATTAATAATCAAAGTT
>OMTF01000010.1 GCA_900313925.1 uncultured Eubacteriales bacterium
TTTTCCAAACAGCTGCTGGTATATAATCGCAGGGAATATAACCACTTCCCCATGCATCCTCTCGGCTGGAAATCACCTCATACAGTCCTTCAGGAACTTATTCGTTGGGGTGTAACATATGTTTGACAAACCTACAGACTTTAATTAGAGACCACGTCTAGCAGTTGCAACTTTTATTGTCGCAGTTTTGCCTCAAATGGTAAATTTTCAACGTTTCAATTTGTGAATGTAATACATGTATAATGCTTAACGTTTTACAGGATTGCCACACATTTATAATAATACTATGTTAATATAATCTAAATGCTTTATTGCATACAGGGTTTTCTACAACCCAGTTAATAATTAACAATTGCTATTTGCTAACTTATATTATTTACTCAGGAGACTATATGAAGAAGGGTTTTATTTGCATTCTAATAAGCACCGCTCTGCTATTAACATATCTTTCCGGCTGCTCCCAATCACAGTTAAGTAAGGATTTCACAGCATTTCACCAAACTTATAATATAACCACTTATGGTAGTAGCGACAATCAGTCGGTACAAGATGTTATGAATGCCTATTCAGCTATTGAAACAATGCTGGATACAGAAAGTCCCTATAGTATTTTATATAAAGTCAATCATGCTAACGGAAACAGCACGGTAATAAATGGCACTGTCTCTGATTTAATTTCGGCTTCCCTTGATGTAAGTGCCATGACAAATGGCTATTTTGATATTACAGTGTATCCACTATTGGAACTTTGGGGATTCACCACGCAGGAGTATAAGATTCCAGAGGAACATCAGATAAAAGAAGTTCTTAAAAGCGTCAACTCTTCCAACATACAGCTTGATAAATTTTCAGATACCGGCTCCTATCTTCTTCAAATCCCAGCGGAATCCAAAATAACTTTAAATTCAGCAGCTGAAGGTTGCGCATCGGCGCAAGCAATTGATGTCTTAAAATCTGCAGGGATAACATCGGCTATTATTTCTAGTTCACACTTTACCCGTACAATTGGGACAAAGCCTGGCAAGGGCGTTTGGACTGTTGGCATACGTGATCCAGAAGATGAAAACAATTTTCTTGGTTATATTACAGTGGAAGAAACCGCTATTTCTACCTCCTCCACTAAAGCAAATTCCTTTATTGGTGGAGATGAAAATATTTACTGTGACATTATAAACCCAAAAAACGGTTATCCTACAACTAGCAATATTGAATCCGCAACTGTAATCTGCAGTGATGACGTAGTGGCTGATTGCCTATCCACAGCAATTCTATGCCTATCAAGCGAGGAAGCTATATCATTATGGCGTTCTTCGATGAGCTTTGAGTTAATTCTCTATACCACTGACCATAAAATTATCTGTACCAGTGGACTTACGGAAAACTTTACCGCAAATATTGATTCGATTGATGTAACTTTTACTGAGTAATATTATTCCAATCCGTTATAGTTTCTTCAATTTTATGAATAATCTGAATTCTGATATCATTGCAATAAAAGGTGTTGGTCCCAAAAGAGCCGCTCTTTTTCATAAAATGGGTATTTTCACCGTAGAAGATTTACTTCTTAATTTTCCGCGGAAGTATGAAGATCGATCTTTCATTTGTCCGATCC
Source organism: uncultured Eubacteriales bacterium (assembly GCA_900313925.1). Taxonomy (GTDB): domain Bacteria; phylum Bacillota; class Clostridia; order Oscillospirales; family Oscillospiraceae; genus UBA2922. The sequence continues at coordinate 1,613 of OMTF01000010.1, forward strand.
GCTTACTTACCGCAAATAGGTCTTCATGCATATTTTGTAAAATTTCAAGTTCTCCGATAATATTCTATTCTAAAAATAACGTTAGAATTATAAAATACGATGCAAAAGATCCGACAGGGACTATTACCTTACTTTTTTTCAATCAGCACTATATCAATCCCCGACTCTCGGTAGGAAAAAACTTCTATATGTATGGCAATGTTTATCAAGCTGGACATCGCTTCTATATGAGTAATCCCGTTTTTGAAGCAGAAGATAGTGAAAAATTTTATACTAGGCGTATCGTTCCAATTTATAAACTGACATCTTCTCTATCAAATCGCGAGTTTAACCGAGTTGTTAAAAATTGTTATGAGCAATATCATACTTCTATAGAAGAATATCTTCCAGAGAAAATTTTAGTGCAGTATAATCTTTGTTCCGCTTCAGAAGCAATAAAAGGAATACATTTTCCAGAAAGCAAATCTGAATTAAAATCCGCAACTAAAAGAGCTGCTTTTGGTAATTTATTTCGTTTATTCTGCCTACAATACCAACTTCGAGAAATACGCCGCATCAATTCAAATATTTCAGTTGCTGATGTTGATTTAGACGACTTTTATAATGCTCTTCCCTTCTCTCTTACAAATTCCCAGAGGTGCGTAATCCGCGAGATCTATACGGATCTGCGTAGTGGCAAAGTCATGGCCAGGCTTGTACAGGGAGATGTTGGTAGTGGTAAAACTACCATTGCCGCAGCTGCTATTTGGGTTCTATGTAAGAGTGGTTATGGCTGCCTACTGATGGCACCAACAGAAATTCTAGCCAATCAGCATTATGCTAAGTTAAAAAACATATTTGATAAATTTAATATCCCTGTATATTTGCTTACTGGGAGTACGTGTTCATCTGATAAGGAAAAAATCCTTATGGAATTATCAAAAGAATTGCCTTATATAATAATCGGAACACACGCTTTAATCGCGGAAAGCAATCAGTATCCAAATCTTGGTCTTGTAGTTACTGATGAACAGCATCGATTTGGAGTCGAACAACGTTACGCTTTAATTTCAAAAGGCATTCATCCACACGCTCTTATCATGTCAGCTACACCGATCCCCCGCACTCTTGCAATGGCAATTTATGGTGAACTGGACATTTCTACGCTTTCCGATCTTCCTCCTGGAAGAAAGCCTGTAAATACCTATTTAGTAAACAGCAGTTATAGCGAAAGACTTTGCCGTTTTATTCACAAAATCGTGGAAAAAGGGCAGCAAGTTTATATTGTTTGCGCAAGAATTGGGAAAATTTTGGATAATTTTTCAGAAGAAATCCAAGAGGATACGACCGTTATACGAACCGTTTATGAGGTTGCCGATGATCTTAGGTCGAGATTCCCAGAATATACTGTAGAATATTTGCATGGAAAACTTTCTTCTGATAAGAAAGAAGATATTATGCGCCAATTTATATCAGGTGTAATAAATATCCTTGTGTCTACTACAGTAATTGAAGTCGGCGTTGATGTTCCAAATGCAACTTTGATGATAATAGAAAATGCTGAACAATATGGTCTTGCCCAGCTTCACCAACTGCGTGGAAGAATCGGGCGTGGTGGGAAAGAAAGCTACTGTGTCCTCCTTTCTAACACAAAATCTCCAGAATCATTAGTGCGGATGAAGGCGCTCGAAAGGAATAGCGACGGTATGAAAATCAGTGAGGAAGATTTACGGCTTCGTGGACCTGGGGATTTCTTTGGAAATCGTCAGCATGGCCTTCCTACTTTTAATTCCATTACTAAATATCTCTCCCAATCAATAATAAATTCCGCACAAAAGGCCGCAACACTTGTAATGTCTGAAGATCCAAATTTAAAGAACGCCGAAAATCATAATCTCAAATTGGAAATTGAATCTTTAAAAAATAAGCTACAGTAGTGTAAAAAACCTTGCAATGCGAATTTCATCTAATTTGACTTTGATTTTTTATTCGCATTACAAGGTTTTTCATTTTTAAGGAATCAAGTAAATTTTTCTATTATTTTTTTCACATCTGATATAGAATTTGCAATAATATCAACAGTCCCGCTAATTCCAAATTTTGATGAATTTACGCATAGATCATAGTTCGTAGCTTCGCCCCAAACTTGATCCGTGAAGTACCGATAATAACTTGCTCGGTCTTTATCTACGGTTTTTATTTTCTTTTTTGCAACATCTTCCGTTACGTTCTGCCTCTTCATGATACACTGAACTTTATCTTCATAATCTCCATTTATAAATACACGCAGCAGATCTTTTCTCTCTCTTAAAATATAGTCGGCACAGCGCCCTACAAATATGCAATCCCCTTTATCGGCTAGTTTCTTTATTACATCAAATTGTGCAGATGCAACCTGTATATTCAAACCAAGCCCATGACTCATTCCTGGATACTGCGTTGTTTCCACTATAAAAGGCGACACTCTCTTTTCATCAAAGGAATTTATAAGTTCCCTGCAAATAGAGCTGTCATTCGCAGCTTCATCAACGATTTCCTTATCAAAGCAACGTATATTCAGTCTCTTTCCAAGTTCTTGTGCAATCTCTCTTCCTGCGCTGCCATGCTGTCTTGCAATTGTAATAATCATATTCCAAGCTCCTCTTCGGCGAAACTGTTTTGTATATTATCCCTCTGCTTTGTTCTTTTTTACTACATTAATTTTCTCATCATTCTTGTGTAGAATCGGTGAGATGCGTTTATATAATATGAAAGTCAGAGTAGAATCAATGACACCTTTCAAAAGGTTAAATGGAACCACTGCATAGAATACCAGCGTTTGTATATTTGTAATTGAGCTGTTTACCTGTGTTCCCATATCGACGATCGCATCGAGTGGAATCCCATATAATTCGGAAAATTTTGGTAGCAAATACACCGCATTGAAAATACTTCCGAAAACAGTCATGACCAGAGTTCCAACAAGCATGCCGATAAGCGCTGTTTTCTTTGACTTTCGAACATGGTATATCATTGATGCAGGCAATATAAATGCGCAACCAATCGCGAAGTTAGCAAAATCGCCTACAAAAGCTGTAGTAGTGCCTTTTAATAAAAGTTTTATTAGCACCTTAATTAGTTCGCTTGTAACGCCTGCAACAGGTCCAAGATAAAATGTGCATATTAAAATTGGAATCTCGCTTAAATCAATTTTATAAAAAACAGGCGCAAAAAAAAGTGGGATTTCCAAGAGCATTAAAAGCCCGGCAATGCAGGAGAAAATTGCTGTGTACGTTATATAATGAGTACTGCTAAGTTTTCTTCGAGTATGAGTTAGCTTTTCATAAATCAAAGCAATAATAAAAAGTCCTGCAAAGATAAGCAAACATATTAATACGAAATTCAGGTTGTCCTGGATGGTTTCCTTCAATCTCAGTTCCTCCAAACTATTTATTCTGCTTATTTTGCGGCTATAACTTCTATTTCACATAAAGCAGATTTAGGTATTTCTCTTACGGCAACACAAGAACGTGCAGGCTTTGAGATAAAGTATTTTGCATAAATTTCATTAAAAGCTTTAAAATTCCCAATATCTGATAAAAAGCAAACTGTTTTGATAACATCATTGTAGTCAAAGCCTGCTTTTCTTAAAATTTCACCTACATTTTTACATGCCTGCTCCGTCTGTGCTTCAATGCCGCCCTCGGCTAAGTCCCCAGTTGCTGGATTAATCCCAATCTGTCCTGAGCAGAAAAGCATCCCATTGATTTCCTTAGCCTGCGAATAAGGGCCTATTGCTGCAGGTGCCTTTTCCGTATTTATTGTATTTGTCATATTAGCACATCCCTTACTAGTTTAATATTTTATGTCTAAATAATAGGGCAAAAAGGGTGAATATTCAACAAGCAAATCCCTGCGAAAACCTATAGCTCTCTATTTAATTGTGATATTTGACATTAAGCATTTTCTTATGCTAATATTAAAAAACATGCGGGTATGACGGAATTGGCAGACGTGCAGGATTTAGGTTCCTGTGCCGCAAGGCGTGTGGGTTCAACTCCCACTACCCGCACCAAACTGAAGTTATGTTGTAAGTGAATAGCATGGTTTTAAAATTACTTGCGCAAGCAAGTAAAAGTATTTACAAAAAAGCATTGCGTGATATAATAAACACCGCACCATTCGGGCCTGTAGCTCAGTTGGGAGAGCGTTCGGTTCGCATCCGAGAGGTCGAGAGTTCGAGTCTCTTCAGGTCCACCAAAAGTGCCTTACTCAAACTATTATGACCAAAAAATTTTTCATTGTTTGGGTAAGTTGAAATATTGGATGGATTGTCCACGTCAGAAAGGCCACATTCAAGAAATTCTTGGATGTGGCCTTTCGCTTTTTCTAGGCTGGTATTTGTCCTGTCAGTATTTGTGTTCCTGTTGATTTGCGCGATATCTTCCTTGATGGGATCTATTACTTTATCGAAAGGTGGCCTGAATGAGACCTCTGTATCTAGATCGATCTCGTCGTTGCTTATTATATATATCTTATCGAAAATTGCCTGATTCATGAGTTTTTTGATCGTGTCGCTAGCATTGCGATATGCATCTCCGCAATTCTCCACGATATCAAGAGTTAGCCTGAGGTTGTTTTTGACCTGCTCGAATGTCATATCGTGCATTTTTAATTCGTGCTCAATGGCGGCGAGTTCTTTCGCGATTTTCTGTTGCTCGGATTTAAGAAGATCAAGAGGAATCGCATCGTTATAATGAGCTTCAAGTAATTTCTTTCGCTTGTTTTCTAGCTTGGCCTTTTGCCCTTTTAGTCCGTCCAGCTCTTTATCGTATTTCGCTTTTTCGTTTGCAATGATTAGCTCTATTTTCACTTCCAGTAATTGCCGGACGTCTGACGGCAATTGGTATGAATCGTAAATCTTCTCAATCTTTTCCTCTACCACACTTATTATAAAACATATCCTCAACAAGGAGATGTGCTCATGACGAGAATAGGTGATGTAGGCACACCAAATGTCGTCGAAACCTCTGAAAAACTGGCATTTTACGTCAGTCTGGCATTACTAAAACCCAACGGTATTGATTCGTATTTCTTGTGCAACGCTATTCAATCTCCGCGATTCCAGAAAGGATTAAAAGACCGAACGCTCGTAACTGCGATACCTCAAAAAATCAATAAAGACGAGATTGGGAAAGTTGATATTTTTATGCCTGATTCTCGTGTTGAGCAAGCGCAAATCGGGACTTACTTCCGACAGCTTGACCACCTTATCACCCTTCATCAGTGTAAGTGCGACAAATTGAAAGAAATTAAGAATTCCTTGCTGCAAAAGATGTTTGTATAATGTTGCGGCCTATTACCCTTATGTTTTGCTTTTCATCAGCGTAGGCGTATTTTTTGTGCAAGGAGGACAAGTAATATGTCGAAAAAACAGTCGTCAGACGACCTGTTCTGTGATTTTTATGCTGAATGGGTCAAAGTTTACAAAGAAGGAGCGGTTAGGCCAATTACGCTCAACAAATACAATATGGCACATTCATGGATCTGCAAGCTGGCTCCAGATTTGAAGCTGGGTGATCTTGATCGGATTAGGTATCAGGAAATCATCAACGCTTATGCCGAGAAGCATGAGCGGCAGACCACGATGGATTTTCATCATCTAATCAAAGGCGCTATTCTCGATGCCGTTGATGAAGGGCTTATTGAACGCGATCCGACACGGAAAGCGATCATTAAGGGCAAGACACCGGCCCCAAAGAAGATTAAGTATTTAAACCAGTACGAGCTTCATACTTTATTGTCTGGTCTTAGTTTAAAGGACAGCATTAACTGGGATTATTTTATCCTCCTTGTTGCAAAAACAGGAATGCGTTTCTCGGAAGCACTTGCTCTGACACCGGAGGATTTTGATTTTGCGCATCAGACGCTTACGATTAATAAGACATGGGACTATAAAGGATCTGGAGGTTTCTTGCCGACGAAGAACAAGTCGTCAGTCAGGAAGATACAAATTGACTGGCAGACGGTGATTCAGTTTTCGGAACTCGTGCGCGGCTTACCAAAGGATAAGCCGATTTTTGTCTGTGGTGATAAGGATGTCTATAATTCTACGGTAAACGGAATTCTTGAACGTCATTGCTCTACGATGGGACTTCCGGTTATATCCGTGCACGGTTTGCGTCATACGCATGCATCTTTATTGTTGTTTGCAGGTGTTTCAATTGCCAGTGTTGCTCGTAGATTAGGACATGCAAGTATGACTACAACGCAGAAGACTTACTTGCATATCATTCAAGAGCTGGAGAATCAGGATATTGATCTTGTGATGAAGTCTATGGCGACCTTAAATTAGTTATTCCCCGCTTACGCTGATGAAGAGTGATAAGGTTGTCGAGACCGCAGAAGAAGGACCCAATAGCATCTTGTTCAGCCTTTTCTGATGGAATTGGCACATCGAAATCCGCAAGATTACTTCTACTGATTCGCTGCCGTGTTCCCCCAGCAAGGCAAGTATTTACAGCATCGAAATAGGCTTGTGAAGACAGATACTGAACCAAGAACTTGTTGCTTACATTCGATGCAGTTCTAACAATAGTGCAGTCTACCGCAGTAATCATTTTTGTGCCTAAAAACGGCATGACACAAGCTCTTCCTGCTGGTTCTGGCAATCTTGAAATTAGAATGTCTCCGGGCAAAACTTCTTCGCAATGAAGCTGTTCGAAAGTAACATTAGAAATCCATTTTTTGTTGTTTGGTTTATCAAGATATTCTGCGACACCAACGTTACCTGTTTGTACAAGTCGAACACCTGAATCACTTTGATCCTTTGATTCAATCCAGTCGCCGTCGGTAAATTTATCACATAATGCCGACAACTTACGCTGTTCCCAAGCGTTCGTATTCTGTCCACATACTTTCAAAATGATAGATTCCTTTTTCTTGGGAACAGCGTAAGTTGGCTGATGTTCTCTCAAGTTATACTGATCCTGTTGAAATCCCGCACACAGGGTACGAGCGGCTAGGTATCCGTAGCCATGCCAAAGGAACGTTCCATAGCTATGTCCCAGCGGGGCATGAATTACAAACGGCGCAGATGCATAAAGTCGCTGCAGACAAGTTCATCGTCAACATTACTTTCGGATGGGAACACGCGGTCGCTGTTACCGATGAAAACGACGCCGGAAAGCTGGTTTCTCACCGGTTTCCACAGTTTTCCCTTTCAGAGGAATTAGATCCGAAGTTCCTGAAGTTCATTATCTTAGATGAGAATTTTCGACATCATTTATGGCTTGCTTCACCGGGCGGTGCGGGACGGAATAGAGTGCTCAATTTAACCGAGATGTTACAGTACGAAATTTACATTCCGAGCGTTTCAGAACAGCGGCAAATTGCGGATGTTCTAATTAGGCTTGACAACCTTATCACCCTTCATCAGCGTGAGGAACAAATTGTAAATCCTTATTAGAAAAAATGGCTTAATGAAGGCTTACGCTGCCTTTTTGAAAATTGGACTTAGTTTATTCACCGAAGTATTTTTCGTCGACAATGTATGTTGGCACCTCTCGTACCTTATATTTGTGCTGAACCATTAAGTCAACTAATTTGTTCCCATCAATAAGTGTGATTGGCGTACTTCCTGCACGAGAGCTTTCTATGGCGTCCTTCGAAAAGTAGGAGGTGGTTATGAGAACTCCATAATCTGCGCGGTTTGTATCAATGGCTCCACGTAAGTTGTTAATTTCCGGGCTACCTACGGCACCCGTAGTGTATCTCTTGCATTGGATTGCAACCCGGGTAGTTTTTAGGCTTTGATCATCTATGCAATATGCAAAGCCGTCAATGCCGTTATCTCCTGAAGCGGTAATTCCCTTTATAGGATCAATATCGAACCCCATTTTACTCAATAGACCTCGAGCAAACTGCTCGAATTTGATCGGATCGAGAGATTTAACTCTATCGAGTATTTGAGTTTTATAGTCTTGCTCTTCATTGATATTTGAATCCTGGGCTATATCTTCGCCGTAGGATTCGGTAATATTGGATTCTGAAATGGATTGTTGTTTTTGACGTTCATGACGCTCAGCGTTCTTCTTTTCCCAGTACGAAGCTGTTTTGGAATAAACATCTTTGTCGACATCGAAATCTTCGAGATTAAGCGAGAGGCCTTCAGGCGTTAGTTTTATTGGCTCATTTCTAGAATATGTGAGGTAGCCTGCTATCTGGAGGTTTTTTAGGGCAAAATTACGTCCAAACCAGTAAGGTATGTATTTGTTCCCCTTTGGGGTTATTTCCGAATAATTCATGTCGTCTTCGGTAAAGTCGGTATATGAAGGAATTAGCCTCCCTATTTGCGAAATATCTGACAGCTCGCCGCCGTTTTCTTGAAGCATCTGCAGTATTGGTTTCACGTAATTTTTGGGTTCTCTGATTTCTCTCTTTCTTTCTGGGGTCATATTGTAATTATATCATTGTGTCATTTGGAAATGTTTTATGGAGTGGAGTACATTGGTAGTCTGGAATCATTAAACTCATGCTTTCTCGTTTCTTTGATTTAGGATATCTTGTTTCGGTAAACTAAACAGGAGATCTATCGTGATCAAGAAAATTGTATGGTGGGTTGATGCGATATGGAGACGATATAAATTGCTGTGCAAGCTGAAAAAGATGTCATAATAAGTTCTACGAGTAGGGGGCTTATTTATGCATTTATGTTATGATTGAAGTGCAGGTTACGTTGATAATAATTTAGTCTATGCGATTACGAAAGATGAATAGCCTACAAGCCGCACAGTATAATTCACATGCTAAGTTTATGGCGGAGATAGCTGAAAATGTCCTTCTAGGGAACAAGAATGTATTAGATACTATAGGGGCAAAAGAAATAATTGGCCTGTATTTAATGATTCCATATGCTACGAAAGTAAGTTTAGTGTTGCCCGATGAAAAGTGCGTTATTCCAAAAATAACTGATGATTTTTGTGAGCATATAAGTATTAGTAATTTGCGGGACGCTATTTGTCATTCATTCGTTACAGCAGAAGAATCAGGGAATTTGATTTTAGATGATCGAGCGTTCCATGATAGAAGCTCGCACGATAAGCTTGAAGATAAGACTTATTGTGTAAAGATTCCTGCAAAATACGTAAATAAAAGGCTTTTAGGAATCTTTGAGGAAATATTAAAGGATTAACATATAGTGAAATTATAGCATGTAAAGGGTCGCACCGCGGAAATGCTATACTTGTTACAAGATGCAAAATGGCGAAATGAGAAGATGTGGCGGATATGACGTAATAATGCTTACTAAATGGAGCTGTTCTTCCGAATCGGGCGTGCCGTTGTTAGCGATGCCGAATGTTCCGAGGCCACTTCACGGAATGGCACCGAGAACTATTTTAGGCTCCGAAAAATGGAACGAGATGAGATTAAGTGCATATCTACGTGCTGGGTATAGATGTGAAATTTGCGGCAAGGTCTTTCAAAAAAATGAATTCCGTAGACTCCCTGATCATTCCGTTCATGAGCTTTTTTCTTATGATTACGAAAATGGAATCGGTAAATTCATCCGCTGTGTTTCGCTGTGTCAAGATTGTCACGATTTTATACACAGTGGTCGAATGCTTACGCTTTACAAAGAAAGGAATGCCTTCTACCCAAGAGAACGGGTATTAAAAATCATTGAAGACCGTTTTAAAATGATTTCCGAATATAACGCTTGTCATTCTGACGAGATTAAACTCTACTTTACCTTCATAAACTATACAAAAGCCAATAATCCCAGAATAGACTTTTCTTCCAATGTCCGATCTTTTATCGAAAAATATAATATAGAGTTTTATAAGGAACTCAGGCATATTCCCAAGATTGAGGATTGGAAAATGGTAATAGATGATCGAGAGTATCCAACAATTTATGGCGATTATAAGGATTGGCTTAAGGGAACGCAGTCTTATGGCGATTCTGATTTTATTAGGCAGACTGCTAAAAATCTATAACTCGCGATGAGCTCTCTTTATATCTTCGGATACTCCCAGCTCCTCCGGATATGAATTCCGTTCTCTTTGAGGATCGTTCTGACGGTATCGCCATTAACTCCTACGGTGGTTTCGACTTCCTTTGGGGACTTCCGGCAGATAGTGCTTTTGCTAAAAAGTGCAGATGAGTGATATTATTGTTGTAGGTAATTGAGGTTTTGTGTTTTTTATGGCAGACAGAATAGATTCCGAAAAAGTTAAGCTTATAAGAATTCTACGGAAACGCGCAAAAAGAACCGGCACGGATTTGTACGAACTGCTATCTAGGAAAGATGAGTTTTACGGAAAGGCTATCAAAGCGCAGAGAAATGCTGGTTTAATGACATTGATATGCGGAAGTTTAGGGAGCATAATAGTTGTTGCTTATACGGTTTTTTCGAGTATTTCCTATGGAATTAATATAGATATCGTAAGTTATGTACTTATTCTTGCTATTTTATTGGGCATTATCATACCTATAGGTTTGAAGACTTCGTCTTTAATGACGACGCCTACCGTAATGCTTGTTCTCACGATTATTCAGCTTATCATTACCCTCCTATTATTCGGAGGAATCCTTCCATTTATAGCTGTGATCTATAATATAATTGCCTTAGTCCGTTGGTCGACGTATAGAAGTTGGTATGACGATATCAGCGTTGCATATTATAGAGGCGAAAAGCCTACTAAGCGAAAGAACCAGAAGATTAACAGGCTGAAAGATGTTTATGATTTTTCTTCTACTGATGACGACGAATATGAAGATAGTCAAAGAAAACCTGTGGGACTGATTGTTTCGCTGATTTTTGCCATTATTATAGGCATTGGTGGATGTATCGGATGTTTTTATTGGGGTAGAAACGGTGGCTGGATTGATGGTTACGCAACTGGCAAAGATGATGGTTACAATGAAGGATATGCTCGCGGTAAAGACGATGGCTATAATGAGGGGCTCGATATTGGCTATACATGGCAGGATATGAATGCCCAGTATGAAAAGGGCTACAACGATGGCTACCGCAAGGCTGGCTGTGTCATATACGGCGTTTATTGCGATTAGTGTACTTTCGAATGGCCTTGCATACCGTTAAGATATTAATTGCTCCGATTAAGCGACAAGATGGTTTTTTAGGTTCTCTTTTATTTCTTTGGATATTCCCAGCTTCTCCTGATATGAATTCCATTCTCTTTGAGAATTCTTCTGACGGTATCTCCGGTAATCCCGACGATGGCTCCGACTTCTTTTGGCGTCTTCATTTCCGCGTATAGCTCTATTACCCTTTTAACGAGCTCTGGCTTAGTAGTAGCTTTATGGGAGACTTCTATGCCGTTTCGTCTAAGCGCTGCTGTAATAGTACTGCGATGACAGTTGAATTCTTTGGCAAGTTCATAACTTGATGATCCACTCTGATACTTCTTGCAAATTGTTTGAATTTCTAGCTCTGATAGGTTTTTCTGTTGCTGTTTGATAGTTTTTACTA
>OMTF01000011.1 GCA_900313925.1 uncultured Eubacteriales bacterium
GTCAAGAAAACGCCGTGTATTCTGCAATTCATTTCCTCTCCTATGGGGAGGATGAGTTCCTGCTCACGGCATGCTAAAACGAAAATCAATACATGCCGAAACGCGGAACTGAAGCTGAAGCTGCAGCGCCGTGTGGGATAGGGGAAGCTTCGGAATCGAAAAAGCAGGAGTCTTGCGACAGCATGCTGAAAAGCTGGTCAAATTGACTGAAAACAGCAAATCACTTTCTACTTTCATTACATTGACAAATTTTACGCATTCAAATACGATTAATAATCGTGGTTAATCACACATGCATAGCGTAAACTGCGAAATCGACAATAGAAACTTTCCGGTTGGAAACGACTGAGCCGGACAGCGTAAAGCATAAAATTGTAGCGGAATTATGCAATATTTTGAACTAGGAAGTCTTTAAGTCTGCTACTAAAAATAAATGGGGGTATAAAAATGAACGAAAAGTACGCAGCACTGTTTACACCATTCAATGTGGGTAATGTGGAAATCAAAAACCGCATTGTAATGTGCTCGATGGGAGGGACCTCGCTGTATGGCTGGTTTGAACCCTGCCATTTTGACAAAGAAGCAGCCTATTTCCTTCTTGAAAAGGCACGCAACAACGTAGGCCTCTGCCTGCCGGGAATGCAGTGCATTCGTGATCTGATAGGTAAAAGATGGCTCTACACGAATGATCGGATGTTTCGCGATACGAAAGAGTACATGAAGGAATACCATAAAACCGGTGGAAAACTATTTATTCAGCTGGCAGCGGGTATGGGGCGCTCCATGGCTCTTAACGATCAGCTGGTAAAAGTATGCGATAACAAAATTCTTTCAACGCTTGCGAACCCGATTATCGACGGAAATTATGTCTGTGCCTCTTCTTCCAGAACGCCGAACCGCTGGGTCGAAAGCTATACATCGCACGAACTGACGACTGAGCAGATTCAGGAAATGGTCTACGCCTTCGGACAGACGGCAAAGAAACTTCGCGAAGCCGATATCGACGGCGTTGAGATCCATGCGGTTCATGAGGGATATCTTCTGGACCAGTTCGCAATTGCGAATTGGAACCACCGGACGGATCAGTATGGCGGAAGCTTTGAAAACCGCTATCGCTTTGCAACGGAAATCGTACAGGAAATAAAGAAGGAAGCAGGAGAAGATTTCCCGGTATCGCTGCGTTATTCCGTCGTTTCCAAGTGCAAGGACTTTGGGAAAGGCGCTGTGCCTGGGGAAGAATTTGAAGAGTTCGGAAGAGACATGGAAGAATCCGAGAAAGCGGTTAAGTATTTGCAGGATAGCGGTTATGATATGCTCAACTGCGATAATGGAACCTATGACTCTTGGTATTGGGCGCATCCGCCGCAGTATATGCCCAACAACTGCAACCTTGAGGATGTTGAGCATATACGGAAATTTGTTACGATTCCGGTTGTATGCGCCGGAAAGATGGAACCAGAAGTCGCGGCGAAGGAAATCAAGGCAGGGCGGCTTGACGCTGTAGCAATCGCACGGCAGAATCTTGTCGATCCGGAGTGGGTAATTAAGATTCAGGAAGGCCGGGAAGAGGAGATCAAACCCTGCATCCGCTGCCATAATGCCTGCTTCCCGTTCTCAAAGTATGACGGTACGGGCAATAAGATGAGCGTTGATGATACGCTGCACCTTGCCCGGTGCGCACTTACGCCTCCGACCATGCAGCATAACCGCTACAAAGTTGTTCCGACCCACCATCCCAAGAAGGTCGCAATAATAGGCGGAGGCATTGGCGGCCTGGAATGCGCACTGATGCTGAAAAAGCGTGGTCACAATCCTGTTGTTTTCGAGAAAACGGGGGAAATCGGAGGATTGTTTATTACGGCATCCAGCATGCGGTTCAAGGAAAATGATCGAATGCTGATTGATTGGTATAAGCGCGAGATAGAAAAAGCTGGAATTGATATTCATTTCCACACGGAAATAAACGATATCAATACCCTGCGGGGATTTGATCACATTATTGTAGCCACAGGTGCAGTGCCCAGAACAATGCCGATTCCTGGCTTTTCGGATGCTATGACTCTGACGGAGCTTCTTGTGGATAAGAAAGATCCGGGAGATAAGGTTGTATTTTTCGGAGGAGGACAGTCCGCCTGTGAAGCCGCGTATGAGATGGTGCTGCAGGGCAGACATCCGACCATAGTGGAGTATGCACCGGCTTTGGTTGCTGCGGCAAATGTGTGCCTGGCAAATTCCTCTTTCCTGAGAGAAGTACTGGAATATCATAAAGTACCTGTGTATCTCCGCTCAACAATTACCGAGATTCACAACAGCGGCGTTACCATAAAGGGACAGGATGGAAATATATTCGAACTCGATTGTGACAGCGTAGTGAACGGTATCGGCTTCGTGCCAACTCCGGTGGCTAAAAACGGGAAGAATGTTCACCTAGTCGGGGACTGTCTTTCCGTAGGAAATCTCCGCACCGCAATTTGGCGTGCGTGGGATGTTTGCATGCGGATATAGTGGATTTAGAAAAAATTGCAAAAGATAGTACAGAGGCACCGAATTCGGTGCCTCTGTACTCACAAAGGGGGCGCCCGGCAGGAGAATGACATAGCCGAAGGCAAGGATGTCCATCGGGAGGTGGAATCTGTAGGAAGCCGAATTCGGGGAACCTATAAGCAGAGGGCAAACCTCTGGGCGGATGAACAGAAATTTCATATTAGGTTTCATGCAAAGTCATGGAAGAAAGCCAAAAACAAGCTGAGGAAACTTATTTCCCGAAGCTGCTGTTGCCGTATTGTCGGGGCAATAGCACGAATTAAAGCGTTCATACGTGACCGTTTTCATTACCACGGAATCGTGGACATGAAGAACAACATCGTAGCTTGAAAGGATGGCTTTACAGACTCATATGAATGAGCATCTGGAAACAGTGGAAACTTCCAAACACACGTACGCACAAACGGGTCGGTCTTGGCGCAGCAGAAAACTATGCGGCAACAATCGCCTGTAACCGTGAAGGAAACTGGTTTATGCCGGAAATAAGGAGGCGTTAGCGAAAAGGGACTGATACACTGAGGCTTGCTGAGCTTGCCAAAGCGTATCAGTCAGTGCACGTCAAATGCTGCAACCGCCTTGTATAGAACTATACGCACGGTGGTGCGAGAGGACAGGGGCCAGTCACCCCCTCCTACTCGATCATTCCTCCTCGGAAGGAATCACTTAACCGGGGGCGGAGTAGGGCGTAACGATCTCCGTCGCAGGTTGGATATAACCGTCCGTCTTTTCATAGGTAACCGTGACGCTGTCACCGATATTAAGAAGGACAGCTTCGGGGCAGTCGGAAGCGCTGATACGGTAATATATTTGCTGATCATCCAGCTTTATGTAATATTGCGTTGTTCCTTCTACGTTTGCGGTTCGAATTTCCGATACCTTGCCTGAAACGGTAGTTGTCTGCGGAGACACGGAGGGACCAGCGTCGGAGGCGTCAATAATGCCATTGCTAATCATCTGCTGATGGTAGTTTTCCTGACATTGCTGCAGTGTGTTTCCGATTGCTACGATCTGGTATTGCTGCACATTGACCATCGCATACATTTTTACAAGTCCTGCAGAGTCCTTAAGAGCCATAAAATAGGTCGGCTGATCGGATATATTCAAAAGCAGAGGAAAGGTGGCGTTGTATTTGTACTGCTGCACGGCGCCTTCCGCGGAAGACATTGCGGAAAACTCCTCCGCACCGGCGCAGGCATAATAGCGGGCATCCTTAGTTCGCTGATTGACAAGAATGAATCCAATATTTCCTCTGTCTCCGGTAACGGACGTAATCCCCGTATACATGTATACGTCATCATTCTGTGCTATATAATTGTACCCCTGCGTCGAAGTTGTGCAGTCCGTCTGACCGAAGATGGAGTTCCAAAATCCGTTGTGATATTTTCCGTAATAATTGTATTGATTGATTAGCAGATCCGCATTGAAAACCCGGTCCACCCATGTCGGAACATTTTCCTTATCATAGTATTGGCATTCTCCGGTGACTGCATTTACAAGTACCTCACCGACGATATCTGTGCCATTGAAAAGACCTATACGCCGCTTCATAACGGAAGCGACCCAATAGGGCGTACCGTTTTCATCGACCTCAAAATTGATGTCATCGAAGAGCTTCGTCGGATAGTGGAACCGGAGATGTCGTTGTAAATCGTGATTGAAATATTCCGAAGGGGAATAGCGTATCCCCTCGCTCAGACGCACTACCGTGACTTCCTGGGTCCGCATATCAACCATGATATACGCAGGAATTCCCTGCTTTTTATTGTTCCACCATTTAAAAAAACCGCTGTAATTCAGATAATTTACTCGTACGGGATCTCCTTGGAGATTAATCTGCGATGAATCTTCGCTTACGGTAAATTGACTTACCAAGTCGCTCAATTCCCCGAGCTTTCTGTTTGCAAGATTATTCGAGGAGTCTGAATCAAGCATGGGGATCTGGTTAAAATCGATTTCCGCTACGTCTTCCGCAAAGTCTCCCGTGGTCACAGGAAGAAGCTGGGAATAGGACTTAGCACGGAAAATTGGCCACCCTACGATATACCCGATTATCATCACGGCAAACAGGGCGGCTACGATCCAGAAGGGTATGGCCAAATTCTTTTTCGTATAGGAGAAAAATTCCTTGGTAGAATTTGCACGGAATCCCTGCATGAGGAGCATGGAAAGGGAGAAAACGGCGCAAAGCAGAAAGACAAACCAATAAAAGGCCGTCGTTTGGAAGTTTAAAGCTGGCACGGCGATGTAAAAGTATATGGCGCCGAAGACAAGCGTGATAAGAAGACTCCAAAGGATCCTTGTCAGAGGCGTCCCTTTCGGTGCACGATATACGCGGCGTGGCCGCACGTTCCAGTTCTGTCCGGAGGAATAATAACCTCCCGTAACGTTCGGATTTCGGAAATTATAGTTCATTTTGCCGTTCTCCCTTTGCAGAATGCATTCCTTTTCGGTTCAGGATCGGTTTCATTATAAACGAAGATCTTCTGCGGCACCAGTCCCCTCAATAGGGATAGAAAATTCAGAAAGGAGTCAAGTCGGGATGTACAGCCTGTAGCAGGGCGACGGCACCGAGCGTAAAACCGTCTTCAATCCTGCCTTCTTTTATGAACGCAATCAGTTCCTGCAGAGAGAGCGCTTTGGCGGAAACAATTCCCTCATGCCCAGTTTGGAGAGACCAGGAGGATAGTGAAACAAGAAAAACGCTTGCTCTTTCGGAGGTCGACCCGCTGTCAGGCACTATGCGTCCGAGCAATGCAGGCGGAGAAGCAGGAAGAGCGTGCAGTTCTTCCGAAAGCTCTCGCAACGCGCTTTCCGATGGTGCCTCATCAAGATTCGAGAATCCGCGGGGAAATCCGGTCTGTGTGGTGCGCAAGGCGTGCCGGTATTGGGTGATTAGGATGTACTTTCCATTGATTTCAGGAATGATAACGACACCGTCTTCCGGTTCGGTCGGAAGGATTCTTTCATAAGGGTAGAGAACCCCTTGGGAATCTAAAACCGGATCGACAAGAACGGTATGATAAATGCTTCTGTAGATCAGACCATAGTGTACGCCCAAAAGCTCTTCCTGACGGGTCATCTGCTGAAGTACGGACACTTTCTGCAGATCTGCAATCGGGTATGCAGCACAAGGGCCGAAAGCGTGGGAGGATGCTGGATTAGACTTGAAATTTAAATAGGCGGTCATTGCTTCTGTTCGGACATAGCGGATAGGAAAGAAAGCGGAAACGGGTTCCGATTCTCTTACATTGGTGCACCGTGCTTTTTCCGGTTTTTGAATTTTATTTCTAAGCGTGATCCATCCGTCTGCGAGTAGCTGTCCCAGGGAGCGCAGTCCTTCCGATAAAGGCAGAAGCCAATTTATTTTCCGGTTAAGAAGCGAAGTGATTGCCTCGGTGAGATAAAGAAAGAGAAGAGTATCCCAGATTTGGAAGGAAATTTTACTGGTATCCCACTGCGCATCAAAAAGATTCTGCGCAGCAGTCATAGCCAATTCAACAAGGCAGGCAAGCAGAATGCAGACAAGGGACAGAAGAAGGCCTTTTCCCACAGCCGCAAGAATCTTCCGCTTCTGCTGTCGTCCCTGAAGTTCCTGCTGAAATTCATAGCGGGGAACTCCGTCCTGCGCAACCCGGTCAGCGTCTTCACGGGATTTCTTACCATAGGACAGGAGCCGAATGGCTCTTCGAAAGTTCGGAATACGGTCGACATCCTTAAATTCCAAAAAAACATTGCTTTCCTCTTTAAGAAAGCGATGCGCGGCATTGATTCCGCCATGCCATGTTTCCTCTAAACGAAGCCGGAAGTCTGCCTGGAAAGAGGGCATGCCATTTTCCGGATGGAGGATTTCCGCTATGCAGTAGTGCTTTGAAGTATTGCAGATACTCGCTTCGCAGGCATAATTGTAGCATAGGTTTACAATCGCTTCCGCATAACAGTAGGCGAGACGCTCCGACTGCGCGGAAACCGGGTCCGCAGTTTTTTGCTCTTCGTAAGCTTGCTTCAGTTCCCGAAGATATACGGAGCGGTTATTGCCGGATATCGAAATTATTGCCTGAAGACAGCGGACAGCACGATTCCACAGCGGATCTTGAGGATAGGAAAGAAGCATTGCTGCATGAAGATAGTCGCGGAAGTGAAAACCGTGGAGTTCTTCTGGATTTTTGGGACATATGTAAATCTGCGGCTCAGGACTGAGGCGGAGCACTACCGATAGGAGATGGTACAGATTGGTAAGGATTTCCATCATTTCGCCTTTGGATAGTGAGCTTTCGGTAACGGTGCCGTCATGGACTTCTTCAAACAGTTCCCTAATCGCACTTTCACCGCCAATGGTACCTTTCAGATACGATTGAATTTCAGAAAGATCAGAATATGCGAGGCTTCTCCGCAATAAAGCCGTAAGACGCCTCTGCGTAAACTTTAGAGGGAGCGCGGAATAGATAAACTGCTTGCTTTCCTCAATGGAATTCAGCAAATACTGCACGAGGGTGCGGGTATCTCCGTACTGGGAGATTCGAATACAGCCTTTTTCAAATAAGCTGATCAGATTGTTCCGGTACTCTTCTCCATCGAAAAGACTGAAAAAACCTCGTGAATCCACAAACTGATTGAAAGTTAGGACGACAGTATTTCCGTATTCCACAATTTCCCGGTAGATGGCCTTCTGCCCGGTGATGATCTCCTCATCTGTGTCGCGGACGGAGTCCAGTTCGTATAGATAAACATATTTCTGCAGCATAATTCACCTCAGATTGCAAAAGGAGTAAGCAGAAAGACAGAAAAGAAAGAATAGACGTGCCCGACCAAAGGTACATCTCAGCAGGAGAATTTGTAAACATCATAAACGGAATGCATAATCTATTATATACGATATTCGAAGGCTGGGAATGATTAATTTTCCGGAATCCCAGATTGCTATTTCCCGCACCACGAAAATATGATAAGATAAAAACAAGTTAATTCATTGTCAATTTTGCTCCTATATAACTTCTGGCAGAATCTATCTGATTCTGCGTCGGAAGTGGCGATTCGATTGGAGGCTTGAAGATGGTTCTTCTGAATCCTGTCTGGCAGGGCGGTGGAGATCTGAACACGCTGGAAGGCGCAAATGAGCTGGAAAATCTTTATCTTCAGCAAGTGAAATATTCCGAAACGCATGTACTGAGGAATAACCGCAGCGGAAAAAGAGTGGAAAATCAAATCCAGGGCTATACGATCCTTCGCGGCCAACTCCACGAAACCTTGAGCCTCCTGCGTACCGAAGAGCCGATACGTTTATTTACCATTGGAGGCGGCTGCGATGCGGATTTGGCTTCGATACTATATATGAACGAATCCTGCGGGGAAACCCTTTCGCTTCTGTGGCTTGACGCACATGGAGACTTAAATGCTCCAGAGGAATCAAACACAGAGCTATTTTATGGAATGGTTGCCAGAGCTGCACTAGGCGGGTGTCCGAAGATGACGGATGATATTGGAGCGAGATTATTAAAGCCCTCACAGTATACTCTCATCGGCGGAAGAGACTTAGATGCCCCAGAAAAGCGGTTTATCAGCAATAATAATATTCGAATTCTATCCGAAAAATGCGATGCTGCGGAGCTTACGGATGCACTGAAAAACGTAAAAAATCTGTACATCCACCTCGACCTTGACGTTCTCGACCCGAAGTACTGCTCCTATACGCCGGTTCCGGTAGAGAACGGGATGGCCCCGGCGAATCTCCTTAAACTTCTCAAGGAACTGCGGAGCCGCTGCAATGTAATCGGATTTGGCTTATTTGAATACATTCCCTGTGGAGAAAAAAAGAACCTTATGCAGGAGCTTATAAATTACGGGTTAAGCGTTGCGAAAGATAAGTAAAGCGCAGGAAACTTACAGGGAAAAATGCACACCGCATAGAGCACTCATTTCCGGTGCTCCTCGGTGTGCTGTTTTATTCTCTTCGGCTTTCAAAGAGAGACAAATGAGAAGCATGGCTTTAATTAAGAACCATGCACCGGTACAGCATTGAGCACAAACGACAATTTGACAGCAGTGAAATTAGCAAGAGTCAACCAATTTACTTGAAAGGAAGAATAATTTGTTACCGAAAGACAAAATTGTGAGATAATTCACATACAGAGGGGTTTAATTCATATTTCATATTTTTATGGATAAGAAAGGAAGGGGATTATGGCAGACACAAAATACGGCAGTCCGGAATGGAAAGCCCAATATGACAAATGGGTAAATATGAAGCCCGATATGGAGTTTTCTAAAACACCCAGACCGTTAATTCAGAAACTGGGGCTTCATATCACGGACCGGAAGTTTGTGAAGGAAATTAAAACAACGGACGCTGAATATTACGGCCTTGACCCATTTGTTACGGATGAAATGGCGGAAGTCGCCCTAAAAATGAAAATCCGGAAGGAGTACAATATCGACGACCTTGTAAAGCTGACTGGGAAAGCAAAGGAAGAGCTCCTGCCAATCCTAGATCAGCTATGCCAGATCGGACTGGTTCATTTTGAAACAATTGACGGTGTTCGCTACTGGTCGGAACCGCCTTTTATTATTGGCAGTGGTGAATATTTCGGAATGAAAAAATCCATGGCGGATGAGCATGTACAGGCGACTTACTTATTTGATCGCATGGCGTTTGAACCGCTGAAAGGCTTGACAGAACTGATTCCTCCCGGAGGCGCAGGGATGGCTATGCATGTTGTTCCCGTTGAAAAGGCAATTGAGCATGAGCGGCAATCCGTCGATGTCGAGCATCTTTCCTATTGGCTGAAAATGCAGAAAAAATTTGCTCTTATGCCATGCGTCTGCCGAATGTCGCATGAGACGATTGATGAGGGAAGCGGAGAAGACTACGAGGATATGTGCATATCCTGCGATATGCTAGCGGATTTTGTCGTGGAGACGGGAAGAGGACATTACGCAACCTATGAAGAGGTCATGGAAGTTATTCAAAAGGCTGAAGAATTAGGTTGTGTTCATCAGATCGTAAACTTAGACGGAAAATATAAAACACAGGCGATCTGCAACTGCAACATCGCTACTTGCAATGCGCTCCGGGCAAGCCAGTTCTTTAATACGCCGAACCTTTCCCGCAGCTCTTTTATCGCACACGTAGATAAAGAAAAATGTGTTGCCTGCGGCAAGTGTGTCGAAGTCTGCCCTGGTGGTGCGGTAAAGCTCGGCCAGAAGCTATGCACTCTTAACGGACCGATTAAATACCCGCAGAGGGAACTGCCGGATGAAACAAAATGGGGAGAAGAACGCTGGAATCCCAACTACCGCTATGATGCGCGAACAAACTGCTATGATTCCGGTACGGCTCCTTGCAAAACCGCATGCCCTGCACATATTGCGATTCAGGGCTATTTGAAGCTGGCAGGAGAAGGAAAGTACGACGAGGCTCTGGCACTCATCAAACAAGATAACCCGTTCCCAGCTGTATGCGGACGGGTGTGCAACCGGGCTTGTGAAGATGCATGTACCCGTGGAGATCTCGACCGTGCGGTTTCTATCGATGCAGTGAAGAAATTTATTGCAGATCTGGATTTGAAAGCGGAAACAAGATACATTCCTCCGATCCATTCTATGAAACGCTACGGACGTTTTGAGGGAGTGAAGGTCGGTATAATCGGTGCAGGCCCTGCTGGTTTGAGCTGCGCTTATTACCTTGCGCAGATGGGTTACTATCCGACAGTTTTCGAGAAAAACCGTAAACCCGGTGGAATGCTCCGCTATGGAATTCCTTCATACAAATTGGAGAAGAATGTAATTGATGCAGAAATTGCTGTCCTGAAGGAAATGGGCGTAGAAATCCGGTGCAATGTGGAAGTCGGCAAAGACGTTACGCTGGATGAGCTTCGTAAAGAAGGATATAAGGGATTTTATCTTGCAATCGGCGCACAGGTAGGGCAATCCATAAATATTCCGGGAGAGGATCTTCCAGGAGTGCTTAAAGGCGTCGATTTCCTCCATGCAATTGCGGAAGGGAAAAAACCACAAGTTGGAAAAAAAGTCGTTGTTGTCGGCGGCGGGAACGTAGCAATCGATGTTGCACGCTCGGCTACGCGCTTGGGAGCATCGGATGTGACGATCGTTTACCGCCGCACGCGCGATGAAATGCCTGCGGAGGACCGGGAAGTAGCGGAGGCGCAGGAAGAAGGAGTTAAATTCGTGTTTCTGACGGCTCCCAAAGAAATATTGGCGAAAGACGGAAAAGTAAGCTCTTTGAAAGTGGAAATTATGGAATTAAGCGAGGAGCGGGATGCGAAAGGCCGCCGTAAGCCAATTGGTACGGGAGAGTTTAAAGAAATTAAGGCGAACAATGTGATTGCTGCGATCGGACAGAAGGTTGATCTTGGCGGGATTGCACCGGAAAACATGTTATTTAACCGAAACGGCACTGTGCAGACGGCGGAACTTACCGGCCAGACAGCGCAAAGTGATATATTTGCCGGCGGAGATGTAGTTACCGGGCCGAAATTTGTTATCAATGCGATTGCCGCAGGGCGGGAAGGCGCCATCTCACTGCACCGTTCCATGCGACCGAATACATCCTTAACACTTGGAAGAAACCGCAGAGATTATATAGAGCTTGACAAAGAAAATATTTCCATTCCCATCGACAAAGTCAAGGCTCCGGATCGGCAGGAGGCTGCAGAGAAAGAAAGAGTAAGCCATAAAACGTTCCGCGACTATAATGGGACTTTGACGGAAGAACAAGTAAAACTTGAAACGTCACGCTGCCTTGGCTGCGGAGCTTCGGTCGTAGATCCTAATAAGTGCATCGGCTGCGGACTTTGCACTACGCGATGCAAGTTCGATGCGATTCATTTGGAGCGGGATCTTCCTGAATGCAGCGATTTGGTACCAAGAGAGGAAGGCATGAAAAAGATTATTCCTTATGCATTGAAGCGAATGGCAAAAATTAAAATCAAGGAAATGAAAAGCAGAAAATAGAAGGTTCTTTGTCAAATGTTGGGGTAAATCCCAAAAGAAAAGAATATAGGTGTAAATTAATGGATCACGAGCTGGGTGTATGCCTGGCTCGTGTATTTTAGTCGCAGTTACCCCGTAGTTATATTTAGTAGATTCGTATCAGGCGGCCATAAAAAGGATCCGGCTACGAAAGCGTTTGAAATTTCTTACCCCATAGCAGATACGTTTCAGCACCTTGGTTCTATTATTGCAGCCCT
>OMTF01000008.1 GCA_900313925.1 uncultured Eubacteriales bacterium
GTATCTTCAGTCAGCGAGTCTGTGCCTGCGGAACGCGGGCATGGAAGCACGCGATGTTAATCGTGTGAGGCTTCACACGGAGGGCACTTTGTGGCACCGCAGATAAACAAGCGGGATCCGGCTGTAACCGCTTCCTCCCATGCTTCTGGATCGGCTGCATTTTTTGTACCGACGACTTCGTCGGTATATCCACAAGAACCGGATCGCAGCGATATAACCCGCAATTCGGGTGCACATCATAATGTTTAAGAAGTCCAGGGATATCTTTGCTGCAGTCATTGCAATTTGTCCGTGATTCTGTAACGGACCGGTGAACTACGATGCTCTTTTCATGCGTTCCTGCGTAGTGATGAACGGTCGCTGCAATCGGTACACAGTTAGCGAAATGAGCGGAACCAGACGATCCGCTGCCTCCGGATGAAGCGCCGCTGCCGGAGGGTCCCGAACTGCCAGACGCTTGCCGGAATTTCCGGTTTTATCTCTATTGCTTGCAGTGTACGACCGGGATCCGTACCGGAAGACGCGGATTTGCCGGAAGCGTATGTGTCATTGGCAAATTTTTCCGCTTTTTCCCATTTGCACAGCAGCTATTTTTCGGAAAGCTTTTCCGCCGCCGCTTTTCTAGCCCGGGTGTAATCAAACCATGCCAGATACTCACTTCCCAGCTTCGCCACAAGCTTTCTGGCGTCCTCCAGTTTTTCGGAAGAGACGCCGAGGCACTGCTGGGCAACCTGATATCGACGCGCCACATTAAGGGCGGCCAGTTCTTCATCGGTATAGCTGGAAAGATCAAACTCCAGCCGTTTCTGCTGGAAGAAACGGATAAAAACATCGGTTATTTCCCGCCCGACTGCCGGCTCCAGAAGTGCAAAATCATTTCCGGAACTGTCCAGAATCTTCGAGGCCATTTCCCAGCGGCGCGGATCCGCATTCGCTTCCTGGCCGGTATATTCGGTACGCAGATACATGCTGTTCGTTGCAAGGAATTCCAGAACATACGAATTGATATTGTGGCGGATCGCCCAGGGCATCCAGTTTTCAACCGTCGTCTTGATATATACATGGGCGAAGCGCCCGAACAGGGGCTCGGCTAAATCGTGCGCGACGCTGGATTCCGATCGGTCGTTTCCGGCTGCAACAATGCGGACATTCTCCGGAAGTCTCCAGCGATTATTTACAATCCGCTGCAGAATAAGCTTAAAGATAATCGACTGCGTCTGCTTTGTGGCATTGGTCAATTCATCGAAAAAGAGCACATGCAGTTTTCCGTCCTGGCAGAGCTCCTCCAGGGACTGCAGCCAAACGGGCTTAATTTCTCGGATTTCGTTGCGGGCTTCGTTGTATATGGTTTTGCCGTTGATGGTTTCCGGGGTCTCGTTTACAAGCTCAATATCCATGGCGGTGGGATCAATCTGCTTTACGCGATCGCTTTTTCCATCACCGGACAGGCCGTGAATAAAGACAGGAATATCTGCCTGCACATAGGCTTTTATGGTCTCTATTTCGTCGTGCGGCTCGCACTTGAAATCGCTGTAGGTCTGCCCTGTGGAGAGCTCCGAATTCCGGGAAGGGAGAAGATCTCCCAGAAAATCCTTCTCCAGATAAGCGCAAGCCCGCTCATAATCCATTCCGCCGATAAGGCAGGTTTTGGAAAGCAGAAGATTGGAAGCTGCGTCGTAATACCAGGTTACGGGTCGAACCTCCAGAAAAACCGTGCTTCCGGTCGCGTAGCTCTCCCCGTCCGACAGCGTAAGAAATCCCAGAGAGGAAGCTGCGCTCAGAGTCACCGCACACAGGCGACGCCCCGCATAGGTAAATTCCGGAAGCGGTTCGAGTCGACCAAAATGAAAAGTTCGCCCGGTCTTCACCACATGCCCCTGCTCATAATCTCTGAGAAGAGATTCCCGGAGCCCGGCATCAATGACCCGTGCGGGATAGGAACCGTATTCCAGTACAGCCAGCGTATCCTGAAGACGGGCAGACTTCAGGAGCTTTTCGTCCGAAGGCGCCAGACGCATGGCAGGACGTACGCAGCTGGACGAGCACTGCTCCACCAGGCCGAAGCGGCTGACCGATTTTCCTCCCTGGAGAAAATAGTTCGCATTCCCTTCCGAATCGACCAGAAACCCGTCATCATCGGCCGTAGCCAAGGTAAAATCCGTTGCCTTTGCCTGTGGACCCAGCACGTCGAACAGGTCCAGCTTCTCGCCGCCAATCACCTGACGGCTGTTTAAAAATACTGCTTTCACCGATATCCTCTCTCTCTGAAACCTCTTTCCCTGATGTACAGGACGGTTCCCCCCGGCGGGGAAATTTTCATATTTCCGTAGACAATCCAGATGGCATCACACCGCTGATGCGGCATGTCCGCATAGCCGTCCGTAAAAATAATCTGGTTTTCCGCATCCCCTGTAAAGGCGCTGACGGCAACATCGAAATTTGTCCCGCCGAAGCCCTGAAACTGCATGGAATCAATATCGCTTTCCTGTTCGATTTCCCGAAATCCGTAAAAGCGGGTATCAAAGCAGCCGACGCTGATGGCGGCGCCCCGCAGCAGGGCCTTGCAGGCTCGCAGAAAGGTTTTCAGGAGTTCCTCATCTACAGAAAGACTGGTGTCGATAAGAATTTCCGCTTTTGGAATGGGAAAGGTTCGAAATTCATAGTTTACAATCCCATGTCGGATACGCGTGCCGGGAAACCAGTCGTAGTCCCGGTTGATGGATTCCTGCAGATACTGTACCAGATCTGCCAGTTCATAGGACATGCCGATGGATTCCAAATGCTTGATGCGGGAAGCCGTCTGCCGGCCGGGGATCTTCTTTTCCTCCATCAGCTGCTGCATGAGTTCTTCCAGCGACAGCCGAAGTCCGGATTCAGCCTGAATATCCTCTTCACTGACTTCCAGCTTCGAGGGATCCAGGGACCAGAGATCGTGGGAATCCGAGCGTTCCGGATCTTCCGGCTGCGGTTCCTCATCCTCCTCCCGCTGCGTCTGCTCCTGCAGAAGCACCGTGTAGACCTCGTCCGTGGAGGACCCGACGGCGGAGGGAAGAAAGACGGCATTTTCCGGCAGGGTAAATCCGTCCTGCTGCAGGAGGCTGTTTACAACGGCATCGGAAGCTTTGTCCCAAAGCGCACGATCTTTTCCAAGCTGCCGTCCGGCGTGCCGGAATACGATATGCAGGAGGCTGTGCGCAATGTAGAAAACCTGCGACGGATAGGGTTCGCTGTCCAGGATGCGGCTGTTATAGTAGATAATCTTCTGCCCGTCCGTTCCGGAGGTTACCACGTACGTGGTATCCAGATACTGCAGCCGCTGCAGCAAATCCGAAAAGGGCGGGTACTTTTCCGATAGATCCGTTTTTATCCGTTCAATATCCATAGTATAAAGTCGCGGCAGGAGAGAATAGGCGATGCCTCTTCCCGAAAGGAGGAAGGAGACCGCGCCGTCTCCCGCACGGCACAGGCAATGGCTGCCGGCCCTTCCGACGGAAGAATTCAGGAATCCGTTTCCTGCACTTTTGTGACCTGCTGATTCAGCTGCCGCAGAAAATCGTCCGTATTTTTAATGAGGTAGAAGCTGGATACGGAATGCGGAGAGGCGATCCGCACCGCTCCCATCACATTGGTCCCGATGGAAGTGATGCTGCGAATGGGAATGCAGACATCCCTTCCGTAGGAGCAGCGTCCGGTAATGTAATTCTCATAGAGACAAAGATGACAGCCGGACATCTGCAGATTGACCCAGATCAAAAGCGCGGCGAGCACACCCAGCGGGATAAGGAAGGCAAACATGCCGCAAACGCTGAACAGGATCGCCAGAACAATAATGGCTACGCCGCAGCAGACGTCAAAGACGAAAAGACGGCCTTCTTCGCTTTCGGCAAGAAGTGTTTCATTGCGTACCTGTGAAGGCACATACTCTTTCCGCTTCGTCCTGGCAGGACGTTTTTCCTTCCGCCTTTCCAATTTCGCCGCGTGGTCCGGCTCTGAAACGGCGTTTTCCACTTCCTCCATGGTTTTCGGGCGAATGTTCTGCTGCAGAAGGCGTGTCCGGATGACTTCGAAGTTCTTTTGGTAGACTTCATTTTCCGGATTCAGCTGGATAGACCGCAGAGAGTAAGGGTATGCGGCGGCCGGATCCCGTACTTCCGGGGATCCGCTGAAAAACAGAGATGCCGCTTCATTGGCGCCTTTTCCGCTGCCCAGTTCGGAAGCCTTCTGATACCAGCGCAGCGCCTTGCGCTCGCTGCGATGCGGAAATCCGGTCGGACTTTTCGGAAGATAGCTGTTTGCAAGCAGCAGACAGGCGCGAACGTCTCCCTGCTGGGCGATTTTCTCGATGACCAGAACGGCATCCTGCCGTTCGGCTGTTGTAAGGCTCTGGTTATACCGGCGGACGGCTTCCTCCAGCGAAGGAAGCGGCTCCGGCTCTTCGGCGGCCTCTGCCTCTTCGACATCCTCCGCGGCCTCTTCCCCCTCGGCATCCTCCGCGGACAGCTGTGTTGCTTCCATGTCCTCTGCGGGACTTTCGCCTAGATCGCCGGGAAGGAAATCCTCCGCGGCCTGCACCGTATCGGCAGGCGTCTCTTCCGCAGCCGGAGACTCCTCTGCAGCCGGCACGACAGAATTCTCCGCCGCCGGCACAGAAGCATCTTCTGCGGCGGGTGCGGCAGGTTCCTCCGCAGCCGGAGAAGCGGATTCCCGTGCTTCTCTCTCCGGGCTTTCCTCCTTTTGCGCAGGAGTTCTTTTCCGGAAAAGATTCCAGGAAAAAAGCCGTTTGGAACGTCGCTTTCGCGGCGGGGCTTCCCGGGTGGGCGCAGCGGCTTCCGGCTCGCCGGACAGAGGAGCGGGTGTGGGTGCCGCCTCCGGCACGGCTTCGGAGAGTTCCGGTTCGTTTTCCTTTACCTGCTCCCGAAGAACATTTCGGTTTCGCAGGTAGGTGTCATTGTCCGGCTCCAGCCATACGGCTGTTTCCGCATACTTCAGGGCAAGCTCCGGATTTTGAATGGCGGAGGAACCGCGGTAAAGGAGAAACGCCGCTTCGTTGGCACCTCTCGCACTGCCCAGGGAAGCGGCCTTCTCAAACCATTGCAGAGAAGCCTGCTCCTCTTTATGCACAAACCCGTTCGGGGCGTAGGGCGAGTAGTTTCTGCCGAGCAGCAGACAGGCTTTGATATCGCCGTTTTCCGCGAAAAGCTCCATATCATGAAGGGCTTTTTCCCGATCTGCGTCGGTCAGGGCGGAGGAATATTTGGCGATCGCTTCCGAAAGGGATGCACAAGAAGGCTTCTCCGGAGGTGCGGCAGGCGCACTCCGCACTTCTGCCGGCGGCTCCGGGGATTCGGGGACCCAGTTGTCGTCCTCCCAGCCATCCCCGGAAAGGGGATCCGCTTCTTCCTTTCGCTTTTCCGATGCGTTCCCGGCGCCCTCTGAAGAGGGAGCCGCAGCCGCCCGGGTTTTCAGCCATTCTTCCATGCCGATCTGTCCTTCAAGCACAGGAACTTCGGCGGTCTCCTGCGCGGTCGGGAGATTTTCTGTAAAATTTTCCATCTGCTACCTCCGACATTCTGCCCTCTGCAGTACCCGCGCCATCGAAAAGGAAGGCTGTGAAAAGGGCGGGACTGCAGTACGTGGCTTCGAATGGGGTGTGTCCGGGTTCAAAATTTTTCGATTCTGCCCGAATATTCTTATTTATTATAATATATTGTGCACCAGCTTGCCAGATTTCGAAAGAAACCGCGGCAGACCGGACCGGAATTCCCCGACGGTACGCGTCAGGAGAAAATTTCCAGGATCTTTGCCGCAGCCGCTTTTCCCAGCGCCTGATGGCCCGAAGCCGTCATGTGCTCGCTATCCTCCCGGCAGGGCTCGGCATACTGCGCAGCATCCAGAAAATAAGCGCCGCGGCGCTCTGCAACTTCCCTATAATATTCTGAAAATTTTAAAGATTCCTGAATACCAAACCGGCAGATGAAAGGCCATTCCTCGTATTCCGCAATCGCCGATCCGATGTGAATAGGAGAAATAACAAGCACTTTGGCTCCGTTTGGAAATACCGGAGAAATCGTTCGGCATCGCGTATCCACATCCTGTGCCATCCCAATCAGCCGATCGATCCCCTGGGCGCTTCGGTCCGCCCCGGCGTACTTCAGGTCGTTCGTGCCGAGCATCAGCACCAGAAGATCCAGCGGCGTTGCAGAGATGAGGGCATAATCCAGCGCCTCGACCCCGCACCGGCGTTCATGCAGCGGGTCCGCGTAGACACTGGTTCGGCCGCACATGCCGTCTTCAATCACGTGATATTCCCGACCCAGCTGCGCGGCGGCAACGGTAGGCCAGCGGACGCCGACGGGATAGCGTGCGCCGCTGCCGCCGACATATCCCCAGACATTGGAATCTCCAAAAATCAGAATGGTCCGCATAGATCCGGCAGTCCCCCTTCGATGCGGCGGATGCGCGGACTTATTGCGCTTCCTGCCGGCCACAGGCACAGATAAAAAAATCGGGATGCATACTAGATGCATACTAATAGTTAAGTTATAGCATTGAAAACCGAGAAAAGGAAGTCTCGAACCGCCGGAAGTCCTGGAAAATGCTCCCGCGGCGCACGGGATTCGGAAAGCACAGAAGGGAAGCGGGAGACTTCCGGAAAGTATCCGGGATTTATTTTTGCGGAAAGCGAGAAATGCGCCGGTTTGTAAAATCAAAATAAAAAAATATCCGAAATAAAAGCAAATTCTGCTGAAATTCTATATTATTTTACATATAATTTACATAAAAGAGATAATAGCTATTACACCGCAGGGGTAAAGTAAAGAAAATATTATGGAATTACTGTAGGCAAATTCTTCCTGCGGGGGAGACGGAAGGGAGGATATTCATGATATACTGCGTCGAAGATGATGACAGCATCCGCGATTTGATGATCTACACGCTGACTGCTTCCGGCTATGAAGCAATGGGCTTTGCGGAGAGCGGCAAGTTCTGGAAGGCCCTGAAGAAAAAAATGCCGCAGCTGGTCCTGCTTGACATCATGCTGCCGGGAGAGGACGGCATCGCGATTCTTAAAAAGCTGAAGGCGTCTCCGCTTACGGCGGAAATCCCGGTAATAATGGCGACAGCAAAAGGATCGGAATACGACAAGGTCATTGGTCTGGATATGGGAGCGGACGATTATCTTTCCAAGCCTTTCGGCATGATGGAAATGATATCCCGCATTAAGGCGGTCCTGCGGCGGGCGGCGCCGAAGGGCAAAAACGAAACGCTTTCCTACGGCGGCATCGTCATGAACAAGGCGAAGCATCAGGTGACCGTAAACGATCAGCCGGTGAACCTTACGCTGAAGGAATACGAAATTCTGAAGCTTTTCATGGAAAATATCGGACAGGTCTTTACCAGAGAGCAGCTCCTGAGTACGATTTGGAGCAACGACTTTCTCGGCGAGACCCGAACGGTGGACGTGCACATCGGCACGCTTCGGACAAAGCTTGGCGGAGCGGGAAGTCTGATCGGCACGGTCCGCGGCGTAGGATACAGAATGGAGGAGCAGAGTGCGTAAGAAGATCGTTCGGTCTATCTTTCTTGCCTGTCTCCTTGTTCTCCTGGCCAGCCTTGCTCTCATCCTGGGGCTTCTTTACCGGTACTATTCCAGCGTGCAGATGAAGCAGCTGCAGATAGAGTCGGAACTGGCGGCCAACGGCGTCAACGTTCTTGGCGCTTCCTATTTTCAAGGACTGAGCACGGAAGATTACCGCATTACCTGGATCGATAATAACGGAAAGGTTCTCTACGACAGCGATGCGGATTCGACGGAAATGGAGAACCATCTGAGCCGGGAAGAGGTGCAGCAGGCGCTGCAGACCGGCTATGGGGAAAGCAGCCGCTATTCGGAAACCCTTTCTCAGAAGCTGCTCTACTCTGCCCGCCGGCTGGACAACGGCACGGTGCTGCGGGTTTCGACCATGCAGGCGAGCATATGGACGATTCTGCTGGCCTTTCTGCAGCCGATCTGCCTGATTCTGATCCTGGCTCTGCTGCTGAGCTTCCTTTTAGCCTATCGGCTGAGCAAGTGGATAATGGCGCCGATCAACACCATGGATCTGGACAATCCGATTCAGTATATCGGCAAGGAGGATTATAAGGAAGTCGAACCGCTGCTCCGGCGCATCAGCCGCCAGCAGCAGCAGCTGAAAGAAAATCAGCAGGAGCTGGAAAAGACCTCTCTCATCCGGCAGGAATTCACAGCCAATGCGTCCCATGAGCTGAAAACGCCGCTGCATGCGATTTCCGGCTATGCGGAGCTGATTGAAAACGGGATGGTCAAGAAGCAGGACATTCGGCCGTTCGCAGGAAAAATACGGGCTGAATCGCAGCGAATGACAAAGCTGGTCGAAGACATTATCGATCTGTCAAAACTCGATCGGGATGATGCCAAGGAAGAGGAATGGGAGAATGTAGATCTCTACCGGGTGGCGGAAAACGCGATCGACAGTCTGAAAAATGAAGCCGAAGAAGCGAAAGTTTCGATGAACCTTTCGGGCAGCAGTGCAATCGTTTACGGCCTGCCGACAGAAGTTTACAGTATTGTCTACAACCTATGCGACAACGCCATCAAGTACAACCGGCCGGAGGGAACGGTAACGGTGCGGGTCGCCGAGGAGCCGGATCGAATTTCTCTTGTCGTAGCCGATACGGGTATCGGCATCCCTGTGGAAGACCGTGCAAGAATTTTTGAGCGCTTCTATCGGGTTGATAAAAGCCATTCCAAGGAAGTTGGCGGAACCGGCCTGGGATTGTCCATCGTAAAGCACGCGGCGATGAATCTGCGCGCCACGATTGATCTGCGAAGCGAGCTGGGAAGGGGCAGTACCTTCGAAGTGAATTTCCCCAAGCCGAAGGAAATGACTCCGGTGCAGCCGGAAGCGCAGGAAGAAGCGGAAGAACCGAACCACGCGATAAAGAAACGGAAGAAAAAAACGGAAGAAAAAAAGTCTTGAATGAAAGTCTCTTACGAAGGCGGCCGCAGCGGATTCGCGGCCGCCTTCCGCATGCCCTGCGTCTCCGGGCGGCATTCCGTCTTCACGGGTATCGGAAAGCTGGAAATATCCGCATTCTGTCCGCTCCTCCCGGACGGAAGCACGCCGCGCCGGGGCATCTTGTATTTTACGGAGGTTTTACATTGGGGTGGTAACAAATTTTACCGCATAAAAGTAATCTTAATGCGTACATCAGGAATTTCTGATCGAGCACATTCCGAAGCGGAGGCTGCTGTTCCGCCCTCCGGGTTCGGCAAACAGAAATTCCGCGAACCGGATGCATAATAAGACACGGCCTTACCTCTCTCAACATCTCGATTGCATTTGGCAGTACATTTCATTTCCCGACTCCCCTGCATCCGGTTCGAAGCATGTACCTTCCGTTCGGACTCCGGCAGGTCCGTGCGGATTTTGCAAAACCGTTCCGCTCCGGCTTGGACGGAACCGAATATACAACCCGAATTCTGAAAGGAGGACACCCGTTCAGGAAGGAATGAACGGGAGACGATTATGAAAAAGATTTTAGCCATCGCACTTGCACTGGTCCTGGTTGTAGCGCTTGCTGCATGCGGAACTACGGACAAATCGACGTCAACGGCAGAGCAGAGCGCTTCGCCCTCTGCGTCCGCGGAACTTTCCGGAACCATTTCCACGAATGGATCGACTTCCATGGAAAAAGTCATCGGCGCTCTTTCTGAGCAGTTCATGGCGGACAACACAGGGGTTACCGTAACTTATGATCCGACCGGATCCGGCACGGGCATTGAGAGCGTCCGCAACGGAAGCTGCGATATCGGCCTTGCTTCCCGCAAGCTGCACGACGACGAGACGGGACTGGTTGCAACGACGGTTGCCCTGGACGGCATTGCGATTATCGTAAATCAGAACTGCGGCGTGGATAACCTGAGCCTTGAACAGGTTGCCAGCATCTTCAAAGGAGAAATCACAAACTGGAAAGACGTCGGCGGATCCGATCTTGAAATCGCCTGCATCGGACGCGAATCCGGCTCCGGCACCCGCGACGGATTCGAATCCGTCACCGATACCAAAGATGCTTGCAAGCTTCAGCAGGAGCTGACTTCTACCGGCGCAGTCATTTCCGCAGTTGCAAACAGCGAGAATGCCATCGGCTATGCTTCCCTGTCTGCGGTGGAAGGCCAGAGCGGCATCAAAGCCCTTAAGATTGACAACGTCGAGTGCACGGAAGACACCGTGCTGGATGGTTCCTATAAAATCCAGCGCCCGTTCAACCTGATCACGGTGGAAGGCAAGGAACTTTCTGCTGCAGCAAAGGCATTCTTCGATTACGCGACCAGCGCGGATGCGGCGGAGCTTATCCGCGGCGCAGGTGCTGTTCCTGTAGCAAAATAAGAAACGCGACAATCGACGGAGGCAATTGGAATTCCAAAGCTTCCGAAAGCGTAGGCGGACCCGCGCTCTGTCCCTAGATGCGCCGGTCCGCCCCTGCGCGATTATAGACTTTCCCGCGCGCAATGCAGCAAGGAAGGAGGATATCCGGCTCCGCCGAAGGGCGGCGTACGGAAGATTTTAATGAAGCAGAAACAAGCCAAGGAAACCGCAATTGAGATCCTGTTTCTTATCTTCGGCATCGTAAGCGTAGGCTTCGTGCTGCTTATCAGTGTCTACCTTATAATATCCGGAATTCCCGCAATCCATGAAATCGGACTGGGAAAGTTCCTGTTTGGCAAG
This sequence comes from uncultured Eubacteriales bacterium, assembly GCA_900313925.1. Classification (GTDB taxonomy): domain Bacteria; phylum Bacillota; class Clostridia; order Oscillospirales; family Oscillospiraceae; genus UBA2922. The sequence continues at coordinate 10,749 of OMTF01000008.1, forward strand.
GTATGGGCTTCCGGACAGGGTCAGTTCGGAATTCTGCCGTTTATTCTTACAAGCATATACGGTACCGCCGGGGCAATTCTTCTAGGTGTCCCGCTGGGTCTGATGACGGCTATATACCTTTCCAAGGCGGCGCCGAAGAAACTTTCGAACGTAATTCACTCGGCGATCTCCCTGCTGGCTGGAATCCCCTCCGTCGTTTATGGACTTGTGGGCATGACGATTCTGGTTCCGGCGATTCAGCACGCATTCCGCCTCAGCTCCGGCGCCTGCCTTCTGGCAGCGATTCTGGTTCTGACGGTTATGATTCTTCCATATATTATCAATGTATCCGAAACCGCCCTGAACGCTGTACCGGCGGAGTACGAGGAAGCGAGTCTTGCCCTTGGCGCGACGGAAACGGAAACATGGTTCCGCGTTTCCGTTAAATCAGCCAGGAGCGGTATCCTCGCCTCGATTATTCAGGGCACGGGGCGCGCTATCGGCGAAGCCATGGCGATCATAATGGTTTCCGGCAATGTCGCCAACATGCCAAAGCTTCTTGGATCGGTACGTTTTCTTACTACGGCAATCGTTTCCGAGATGAGCTACGCCTCGTATGGCTCTCTGCAGAGGAATGCCCTGTTTTCCATAGGACTTGTCCTGTTCCTGTTCATCATGCTGATTAACTGCCTGCTGCGGGTCGTCGGCAGAAAGGGGGCAGACGCATGAAGGCAAGAAAAAGAAAGGATCGGTTCCTGAAAGGCCTGATGTTTGCATGCGCCTTAATTGCGTGCCTAATACTTCTTCTTTTGCTGGGAGAAATCCTTGTCCGGGGCGTTCCGTCCATTTCCTGGAAGCTTCTTACCACGGAATCCAGCTACCGGGACGACACGATCGGAATTCTCCCCAATATTCTAAATACGCTCTACATTATCCTGATTACGATGATTATCGTCATACCCCTCGGTGTCGGGGCGGCGATCTATCTGAATGAATATGCCTCAAACCAGAAGCTTGTGAGCATTATCACCTTCGCCTCCGAAACGCTGACCGGCATACCCTCCATTCTGTTCGGCCTTGCTGGCATGCTGCTGTTTATTCAGATCTGCGGCTTGAAACAGGGCATTCTTGCCGGAAGCTTTACCCTGGTGATGATGGTTCTTCCGACGGTCATCAGCAATACCCATGAAAGCCTGAAAACGGTTCCGGACAGCTACCGGGAAGGGGCGCTTGCGCTGGGAAGCGGAAAATGGCGCATGATCCGGACTGTTGTGCTTCCGAATGCGATGGATGGAATCGTAACCGGGTGCATTCTGGCTATCGGCCGCATCACCGGCGAATCAGCAGCGCTTCTTTTCACGGCAGGATTCGGGCTGAAGATGGTGGACTTTTTCCAGTCTCTACAGTCGTCTTCAGCGACTTTGACGGTGGCCCTTTATATCTACGCAAGCGAGCGCGGCGCGTACGATGTTGCCTTTGCAATTGCCGTAATTCTTATTATCCTGACGTTCCTGCTGAACATGCTTGCATCCCGTACGGCAAGCCGGGTCAAGAAAAAGAGAGGAGATTAATCCATGGATGCTGTTACCGTTGAAAATTTAAACCTCTGGTATGGAGATCATCAGGCTCTCTTTGATGTGAACATGGGTATCCCCGAAAAGAGCATTACCGCCTTGATCGGACCTTCCGGGTGCGGAAAGTCCACATTCCTGAAGACTTTGAACCGGATGAACGATCTGGTAAAGGGCTGCCGTATTGAAGGAACAGTAAAATTCAACGACAAGGATATTTACGCTCCGGACGTGGACGTGACGCTGCTCAGGAAGAAGATTGGCATGGTATTTCAGAAACCGAACCCTTTTCCCATGAGCATTTATGACAATATCGCCTACGGTCCCCGCCTGCACGGCATAAAAAGCCGGAGCAAGCTGGATGAAATTGTGGAAACTTCGCTGAAACAGGCTGCAATCTGGGAGGAAACAAAGGACAGCCTGAAGAAGTCGGCGCTGGCTATGTCCGGCGGCCAGCAGCAGCGCCTCTGCATCGCTCGGGCGATAGCGGTGAATCCGGAAGTTCTGCTGATGGATGAGCCGACCTCAGCGCTGGACCCGATATCGACAGGAAAGATTGAAGACCTTTCAGAAACGCTGAAGAAGCAGTATACCATTATCATCGTAACCCACAATATGCAGCAGGCGGTCCGCATATCCGACCGAACCGCGTTCTTCCTTCTCGGGAATATGGTAGAATACGGAACTACGGATCAGATATTCAACACACCGCAGGATAAGCGTACAGAAGATTATATTACAGGGAGATTTGGATAATATGAGACAGACTTTTCAAACCGAACTCCGGGAACTGCAGACGCAGATGGCGGCACTGGGCAGCCTCTGCGCAGATGCGATAGCAAAGGCGGTGCACGCTTTTCTTGACGACGAGCAGGAAGTTGCTGCCAGCCTGAGCACGCTGGCGGACACGATGGACGAAAAGGAGCGGGACATAGAAAACATGTGCCTGCGGCTTCTCCTCAAGCAGCAGCCGGTGGCAAGGGATCTGCGGACCATATCCTCTGCCTTGAAAATGGTGACGGACATGAAGCGTATCGGAGACCAGTCCGCAGATATTGCAGAAATTGTAAGGACGGCGGAACCTCCGGCGGAGAGCCGCACGAAGATGTATCGGACCATGGCACTGGACGTCATTCATATGGTGGACGAAAGCGTCGATGCGTTTCTGCAGCAGGACAGCGCAAGAGCGGATGCGGTGATCGCGTATGACGATAAAGTAGATGCGGAATTTGACGAGATTAAAAACAAGATTATTGAAACGCTGCACGCGCCATCTAAAAATGAACAGTATGTAGTGGATCTTCTGATGATTGCCAAGTATCTGGAGCGCATAGGAGATCATGCGGTCAATATTGCCAAGTGGGTGAAATACTCCATATCCGGTGAAATCGAGATCGTGAACTGATGCGGGACGGCCTGGCAGGCTGCGAGCGAAAAAACCCGGCGGAAAAACTCCGTCGGGTTTTTGGTGCTCCAGGGGGGATTCGAACCCCCGACACCCTGCTTAAAAGGCAGGTGCTCTGCCGCCTGAGCTACTGGGGCATAAAAATTGGCTGGGACGGCGGGGCTCGAACCCACAATACGGGAGTCAAAGTCCCGTGTGTTACCGTTACACCACATCCCACCATCCAGGCTTCCCCGCTGCGGAAGCTTCCGCCGCAGAGAAGGGAAAAATATGGGGTGGGAGATGGGACTCGAACCCACGGCATCCGGAACCACAATCCGGCGCTCTACCAGCTGAGCTACACCCACCATATTTTCTGCGGTCCGCCGCGGCGCCCCCGCTGCAGACCACGTGCTGAGGCACGGGAAAGCCCTGCCTGAATTTGGCACGCCAAGAGGGATTCGAACCCCCGGCCTACTGCTTAGAAGGCAGTTGCTCTATCCTGCTGAGCTATTGGCGCATATAGCAGCTACCAATGAATTAAAGTGGAGCGGGCGAAGGGAATCGAACCCTCGTATCCAGCTTGGAAGGCTAGTGTTCTACCATTGAACCACGCCCGCACAGACTTTAGCCTTGAAATACTACCATTTTACGGGGGGGATGTCAACCTTTTTCCGGTCTGGAGCGCATTTTTAGAAGTTGCAGCTTTTATTGTCGCAGGTCTGCCCCAAACATTCTCCACTCCGGCCCCCGGAGGTCCGACTTGCTTTATCCGGGCTGTGCATAGATTTCATTTGCCGTTCTATAGTTAAATATCCTTCGCGGATAATTATTTATCCGGTCTCCTATTTCATGCAAATCCTTTGCCGTCCGGAAACTCCTGCACTTTACCTGCGGTTATATGCTGGATGGATTTGCTGCCCCTTCTCTGGCGGGTTCTTTTCAAGCCCCCTGGAGACGCTGCTGACTTTTCCCTGTATCAGTCCATCAACCAAATCCCCGGTCGAATATGGCGTTAGAGTAAAATTGTTGCGGAGTTTTTAATAAGTAAGTAAATAAATAGATGGCACCC
>OMTF01000056.1 GCA_900313925.1 uncultured Eubacteriales bacterium
CAACAGTGCGACACAGAGATGGATTCGCAGTCTGGGGGCATGTAGGAATAATCTTGCCAGTTGATCTCTGTCAAGAAAAAACTACGCAACAACTTGACGCGGTCGCAGCAAACGCATCGTTTGTCATACGGGAATGTCAATGGTACAATAGAATGGAAATTTATCGCAATTTTGTGCGAAAAACATATCTGATTTCGGAGGTTGCAGTATGGAGGGCTATAAAGTTATTGAAGTCAAGGAAAGCGTCTTTGCAAGCAACGATCGGGAGGCCGAAAAGCTTCGCAATGACTTAAAAGAAAGAGGCGTATTCCTGATCAATCTGATGTCTTCCCCCGGTTCGGGAAAGACTACCACTTTGAAGCGGACCATCGCCGATCTGTCCAATGAAATGAAAATCGGTGTCATGGAAGCGGATATCGATTCCGACGTAGATGCCGCTGCCATTGAAAAAACAGGAGCAAAAGTCATTCAGGTTCATACCGGCGGCATGTGTCACCTCGATGCAGGAATGACGCGGCAGGGACTGGAGAGTATGGGAACAGAAAATCTGGACCTGGTCTTTCTTGAAAACGTCGGCAACCTTGTCTGCCCCGCGGAGTTTGATACCGGAGCAAGCAAGAATGTTATGATCCTGTCCGTTCCGGAAGGCCATGACAAGCCGTTGAAATACCCGCTCATGTTCCAGGTATGCGATGTGCTGCTTGTCAACAAGATAGATGTTCTTCCATATTTTGATTTTGATATGGATGCCTGCAGAAAATACGCGCAGGAGCGTAACCCCAACATTAAAATTATTCCTATCTCCGCTCGAACCGGGGAAGGAATGGAAGAATGGGAAAACTGGCTTCGTGAAGAAGTCCGGGCCTGCAAATAAACAGAATTGCCAAGAACACGCATGGCAGCACGCTTTCGATGCATGCTGCCATGTTTTTCGGATTTCAGTCAAGTTTTGCCATATACTGGGAAGCGTAGCTCAGCATAAACTTCTTGTCCCCATTATCCGCAAAGTGGATGCTCACAAGATAGTCGCTTCCCATCGGCTGCATATCGGTCACGATTCCCTCTCCAAAAATCTGATGCCGAATCCGATTTCCGGTTTTCAGGTGGAGAACCGACTGCGGCTTTGAAGACCGGGGAGGTATGACTGTACTTCGGATCGCACGGTTTCCCTGCCTGCGGAAGCCGCCGGGGCTTCTTTGCCCAAACCCAGTGTTTTTAGGACGGTCCCAATAGTTTTCCGGCTGTGATTCGTTTTCGGAAAAACCGCTCCACTGCGTTGCTGCCTGCGTTTTTATCGTTATCTTATGTTCTTCTGGAATTTCGTCTACAAAACGGCTCGGCTTGGAATTCATCACATTACCGAACAGCATTCTTTCCCTTGCAGAGGTAATATAGAGTCTGCGCTTTGCTCTGGTAATCGCCACATAGCAAAGCCTTCGTTCCTCCTCCATTTTATCGCTCTCTCCGATATTGCGGTATCCCGGAAATATGCCGTCCTCAGCGCCGGCGAGAAATACGGTATGAAATTCAAGGCCCTTTGCCGAATGGATTGTCATCATGACAACGCTGTCTGCTTCTTTGTCGTAATTGTCCGTATCCGTAAAAAGCGCCACGCTTTCAAGAAATCCTTCAAGGCTTTCATCGCCGGTTTCCTTTGCATAGCTCAAAATGCTGGATTTTATTTCACGGATATTTTCTTCGCGCGACTCGTTTTCTCCTGTCTTTTTCTCCTGCAGCATCTGCAGATATCCGGATTTTTCCACGGTTGCATCAAAGACTTCTGCCGCAGTTCCGGTTTCTGCGACTTTGCGCAGTTGCTGAATCAGGTTTGTAAAAGTTCTCAGCTTTACTGCATTTTTCTGAAGCGAAGGAATTTCATCCGCTGCCAGTGCCGTGTCGAATAAGGAAAGATTTCGTTCCGCCGCTGCCTGCTGCAGTGTAGCAATCGTCTTTGCGCCGATTCCCCGTGGCGGATTGTTGATAATTCGTAGCAGGCGCAGGTTGTCTGTCGGTGCCTGCACCACATCCAGATAAGAAAGAATGTCCTTGACTTCCGCGCGATCATAGAAGCGGTTGCCGCCCAAAATCCGGTACGGCACGCCGAGACGGCGAAATCCCTGCTCTATGGCATTAGACTGGGCATTCATACGATAGAGGATGCAGTTCTCCCTCCAGCTCCCGCCGTTTTTCACATCATTCAGAATCTGTCCGGCAATATAGTTTGCCTCATCATCCTGATCGTGCGTAATGCAATGGACTACCCGATCCCCCGCATCCGACTGCGTCCACAGTGTTTTCTGCTTTCTTTGGGAATTGTTTGCAATCACCGCGTTCGCAGCATCGAGGATATGCCCGGTGGAACGGTAATTCTGTTCCAGCCGAACCGTGCGACAGGGCTTAAATTCATCTTCAAAATGCAGTATGTTCTCAATGGTGGCTCCACGGAACTTATAAATGCTCTGATCGTCGTCCCCGACAACGCAGATATTTCTCCAGCCCTCGCTCAAAATGGAAATAAGAAGATACTGCAGCCGGTTCGTGTCCTGATATTCATCCACAAGAATATACTTAAATTTTCTTTGCCAGTATTCCGCGACATCGGCGTTTTCCTGCAGGAGCTTAACCGTCAGGGCAAGCAGATCGTCAAAGTCCATTGCCCCCGCAGCAAACAGCCGTTTCTGGTATTCCTGATAGATTTCGGCGACCGTATGGTGGAAAATATCATAGTTCCCGGAAAGCTTCGCTGCATATTCATCGCTGGTTATGGAATCGTCTTTAGATCTGCTGATTTCGCTGAGCACCTGTCTTGGAGGAAATTCCTTTTCCTCCAGGTTTCTATCCTTTAAAATGCTTTTTATCACACTCAGGCTGTCCGATGTGTCGTATATAGCGAATGTTTCCGGGTATCCCAGAAGCAGTGCGTCGCGTCGGAGCACTCTTACACAAAAAGAGTGGAACGTAAACGCCCAGATGTCTTCTCCTTGTTCTCCCAGAAGGCTGCTCAATCGGTCCTTGAGTTCCCCGGCAGCCTTGTTTGTAAACGTGATCGCAAGAATGCGCCACGGGGCTACCGGCTCCAGCGCAGCTCTTGCTCTGGCCTCCTCCGATCCGTTCTCGAAGAGAGAAATATCTTCCGTCGATGCATCTTCGGGTACTTCCTCTGTATCCGATGCCCGGCCGAACCATAGGAGATTTGCAATCCGGTTTATCAATACCGTTGTTTTTCCGCTCCCGGCTCCAGCCAGAATAATAAGCGGTCCTTCGGTTTCTAGGACCGCTTTGCGCTGCATGTTGTTGAGATGAGAAAACTGACGAGCGATATACGCGCTTCTTGCCTTGCAGTATTGTTGTTTCTGTTTCGTATTCATGCTCTAAATATTAGCACATGAGCGGATCTGTGACAAGGCTCCAACCCACGATATTTCGATGGTATATCTTCGCAAATGATGCTGCATTTTGCATATTTCCATATCGCTTTTTATCTTGCGTGGTATTTAATTTAGCATGCCGTGAGCAGGAAATCATCCTCCCCATAGGAGAGGAAATGAATTGCAGAATACACGGCGTTTTCTTGACTTGCGTATCTTGTGGCACTATACTTATACTGCAATTTAGTCGTATTTATTAAAAGGTTGTAAATATTGTGCTATTAGATACTAATAATCATTCAGTATTCCTGCTGCATTATCATCTTATTATGTGTATAAAATATCGCAGCAATGTGATAGATGATGTCATCTCTGATCGTCTGAAAGAGATGTTTGTAAAGATGGCTCCTGCTTACAACATTACGTTAGAAGAATGGAATCACGACATTGATCATGTCCATATTCTATTCCGGGGGCATCCCAATACAGCAATCAGCAAATTTATCAATGCGTATAAAACTGCGAGCAGCCGCGTCATAAAGAAAGAATTTCCTGCGATACGGAAATCGCTCTGGAAAGAGATGTTCTGGTCGCAGAGCTTTTGTCTTATGACTGCCGGCAGGGCCCCCGAAGAAATTATCAATGAGTACATCGAATCGCAAGGGAAAAAAGGCGGCAGGCAAAGCAATTAAATGCCGCGTTTCTCCTGCAGAAGGCACGGTGCGTTATGTTTGCGAAAACTTTTGTCTGCTGCCATATGATCGATAATCTCCTGCTTTCCGATAAAATCGAAGCTGCAGTACTTCCTGCCACGCCTGCAGGGTACACAACAGATTGTCCATATTTTTAAGAATCAGACACCCTTGCTCTTGCAGATGAACAGCTGATCATACAGTTTGCATTCAGAAATCGCTTTAGTAAATTCCGTAAAAGGAAAAACGGATTATCTAAATTCAAGGCTGCAAAGCGCAGCCGTAAGTCTTATACTGTCAATAATCAAAAACGCACCATTGCTGTTATTGATAACAGATAATATGAACTTCCTAAGATTGACAAAGTAAAAGCTGACATGCATCGTATGCCGGATGATAACCGGGGAATTATATCTGCTGCGGTGCTCTGCATTCTGAAATGAGGGATTTGAGAACCCGAACAGTGAAGTGCGATAGCGGTCATACAATCCGCCGCAGCCAGAATGCCGCAATCAATATCTTACAGGAAAGCTTTCGATGGCTAAACGGCTCATTTGAAATAGTATAGATAAACATATGGCACGGACGGAATCGCCCAATCCTAACGCTTTGGGCACAGTGTAATACGTTCGTTTCGTATCATCGTGGCCAATGCTTCGGCGGCTGAAGCAAGAAGCTCCGGCTTCTATTAGCCGGAGTCATTCACGAAACTGGAAGGGACTTGACGTTGTGAAATACGACTTTACTACAATTCTTGATCGGCACGGAAAAGACGCCCTTGCCGTCGACGCTATCGGAACCTCCGGAGGATTCGGCTTTGCTCCCGGTGAGCCAAAATCGGGGTATGATGCCATTCCCATGTGGGTTGCGGATATGAATTTTGCTACAGCGCCCTCTGTTACTGAAGAAATAATAAAAAGAGCTCAGCATCCGGCTTTCGGCTATTTTGAACCCTCTGCGGAATATTACCGCGCCATTTTTCAATGGCACAGAAAGAGAAAAGGCGTCTCCGATCTCACGAAGGAATTTATTGGCTATGAAAACGGGGTCGTTGGAGGCGTGATCAGCACCGTAAACGTTCTCTGCTCCCGCGGAAGCAATGTACTCCTGCATTCCCCCTGTTACGTGAGTTTTATGTCCGCGCTGAAAGCCAATGGCTACAACATGATTTTTAGTCCCCTCGTAATGGATGAAAATCGTATCTGGAGGATGGATCTGAACGATATGGAAGAAAAAATACGGAAATTTCATATCCATACTGCAATATTCTGTTCTCCGCACAATCCCAGCGGACGTGTATGGGAACGCTGGGAGATAGCACAGATGATGGAATTGTACCGAAAATATGATGTGTTTGTTATTTCGGATGAAATCTGGTCTGATATTCTACTCAACGGCAGCCGGCATATTCCGACACAGTCCGTATCGGAGGATGCAAAAATGCGCACCGTAGCTCTGTATTCTCCATCAAAAACGTTCAATCTTGCAGGTCTTGTGGGGAGTTATCATATTATTTACAATCCTTGGCTTCGGGATCGCGTTGTGAAGGAAGCATCCATGAGCGAATACAATTCCATGAACACACTGTCCATGCATGCCCTGATCGGAGCATACAGCGATACTGGAATGGAATGGGCGGATGAGCTTTGTCAGGTTCTTAGTAAAAATGTAAATTTTGCCTGCAATAAAATTGATTCAAAGTTTGACGGTATAACCATCAGCAAACCGCAGGGAACTTACATGCTGTTCCTAGACTGCACACAATGGTGCAAATCGCATGGCCGATCCATTGAGGAACTTCTTCGGGCTGGTTGGGATGTCGGCGTCTCATGGCAGGACGGCCGCCTTTTCAATGGGCCCTGCCACATTCGCATGAATCTTGCGCTCCCGCTAAGTCTGGTGGAAGAAGCGTTCCACCGTCTTGAAAAGCTTGTGTTCAGCATCTGAATCACTCTAAGGCAACAGCAGCGTAATGGCTGCGGGAACTTCCATGGTTTTATTCTCCCGTTTCTACCCATAGAAGTATTATTGGGGCTTTGCCTTGAATAGCGGGTAATCTTAGTCAGTACCGGAACTGTTTATATTTCGGTACATCAGAAGTCTGGGCATGTACAGTTCCTTCTTCCAGATTCACAGTAGGCTGCTTTCTTCTTCACTACTCGTTCTTCATAAGTGTTGAGCACTTAATCAAACGTATCTCTGCAGTTCATGCAGGCTTTCCAGTGATTGGCTTAGTCGTTCTGCCATTCGCCAAAGCTGTGTCTGGCCGCCGGAATTTGAATATCCGTTTCTCTGATTTTTTTCGTTCCTGCCGCGTCGCTGATCCGCTTCCCGCATTCATTTTTTGTAAAGTATCCCTTGTTGCCCCTTCCTCGCAGCATGTCACCATAGCTTTGACTTTTGCAATTATATGCCTTTCTACGACATGCATATTTCTTAAGCTGCCACATGGTACCCTGCTGCCGACGTCAATGGTACGCAGCACGTAAAATTGTATCATGGAAAAAGCGCATGGCACTATACGAACGAGGTTTTTCGTGCCGCCTTCTTGAATATGATGCGCTCTGCCGGAAATATTCATGTCAGAGCAAAGGCTTCTGCAATTCTTCTATGGCGAGTTATCAGAGCAATATTGGGCCGTCGGACTATTTCCGTCGCGGTATGCGCGGTGAAACTCCTCCCGTGTATGGCCTGCAGCCATGAAGAAGTCGCAATTTGATGGGACACCGCTTTGATTCAAGGACGTCGGAGGATGGCGGTTGACCACGAAAAATAACCTAGACAGTGTCGAAAAGCCTCTGTACTGCGTTCGCAGTTTCCCTGGCTTGCTTCAATTCAGCATGCCCGTTCAGTATGACATGTGAGTGCTGTTCTCCATAGAATCTGCGCGCGGTTCCGGCGGGAAGCCGGACTGAACCCTGCCGCATTCCGTTCTTTTTCCGTATAAGGTCCCCTGATAATTATAGGGCCTTGGGATTGGAAGTGACCCCTTCAGGCAGCAGAATGATGCCTTGAAGAGGCCGCTTTTTCATTCGTTTTGCAAAACCCGGTAGAAACGGAATTTTTTTCCATTTCTGGCAGGAGCAATACCACAGGTTCCTGCAGAAGGAAAAATCTATTGCGCTTATTTCAGAACACCGCCTTGATCGGCGCTGGTTGCTTCGCGGGAATATCGTGCCAGGTAGCCTTCAGTGACGGGAGGTGTAAAGTGAAATGCTTTCCTGCGGCGTTCCAGCTCCTCATCTGATACAAGCAGCTCAATCCGCTTTTCTATGACATCGATGACAATTCGGTCGCCGTCTTCGATCAATGCAATCGGACCTCCGAGAGCCGCTTCAGGAGATATATGTCCAACAAAGCAACCGTTATTTGTTCCCGAGAACCGGCCGTCTGTAATCAGAGCGGTGCTTTTATTCAGGCCCTGGCCGTACAGCAGCTTCATCGGCTTGAACATTTCCGGCATGCCGGGAGCGCCTTTCGGACCGGCATAGCGGATAACAACTACATGGCCGGGTTTGACCAGCTGCCTGCCGATTGCATCATTTGCTTCTTCTTCCCCCGAAAAACAGATGGCAGTCCCTTCGAAGTGGCGGACTTCCGGAGCGATGGCTGCCGGCTTTGCAACTGCGGTGTCCGGCGCAAGATTGCCGTGCATAATGGCGAGTCCTGCCAGCGTTGAAAACGGTTTGGCAAGAGAAGTAATAACTTCCGGATTCTTCGGGTAGTTGCTGTGATAAGATGCCGCATTTTCCTGTATTGTTTTCCCCGTCACGGTAATACAGTCATTGTAGAGAATGGAACGCAGCTGACGCTGGACCTCAGGGATGCCTCCTGCGTGATAGAAATCCTCGCAGTCAAATTCCTTGGACGCTGGATTGATGCGTGCAATCAGGGGCACAGTCTCCCCGTACTCCTCGAACCACTGCATGACGGTATCGGCCGGAATTCCTATTTCATGTGCAATGGCGCAGGTGTGAATGACGCAGTTTGTGGAGCCGCCGCTAGCCATGAGAACCATGATTGCATTGCGGATGGATTTTTCAGTGATGATATCCCGGGAGGTCATGCCTTCCCGGACCATATTGACAATCGTTTCTCCTGTTTTGAATGCGGCGCGGATGCGGTCATTATAAACGGCCGGAATGGCTGCCGATCCCGGCAGACTCATGCCGAGTGCTTCTGCCATACAGCACATGGAATTTGCTGTTGCCATATGCTGGCAAGAGCCAATCGTCGGGCAGCAGGCGTCCGTCAGCTCCAGGACCTTGCTACGATCCAGCTTCCCGGCCTGGTACATGCCGTATGCTTCTTCCGGTACGGTTGAATCTGCTTTCCGTTTCCCGCCGAAAGACGGTCCGCCGAGCATGCATCCGCCCGCAAGAAAGATGCAGGGAATATCGAGTCGGGCTGCTGCCATTAGCATGCCAGGCACGGTTTTGTCGCAGGATCCGACCAGAACCAGCCCATCCAGACGATGCGCTCGTGCCATGATTTCAATCCCGTCTGCGACAATCTCCCGCGAAGGCAGGGAATAGCGGGAGCCGCTATGGGTTGTGCAGACGCCGTCGCACACAGCGATGCATCCGAATTCAACCGGTGTTCCACCGGCGCGATATACCCCGTATTTGACCTGTTCGCTCAGTTCCCGCAGATTGCGGTGCCCCGGAACGATATCCGTAAAGGAATCGCAGACGCCGATCACCGGGCGTGTGAAATCGTCCTCTGAAAATCCGTTGCCTTTGTATATGGCACGGCATTCCAGCATGCTGTCCGGCATGAATGTGCCGGATTCAAATTTTTTCTGCATACCTTTTTCCTTTCCCTTTCCGCCTCGGAAACTTACGATTTTCCCAGATGCTGTCTGCGGCTTTCTCTCTTCTCCGGAGGCATTGTCTTTCCGACTTCCTGACGGCACTGACCTATCCCGGCGATGATCCGAATGGGAACGCTGCGGGGCATTCTTCCAGCACAGGCCGCGATCTTCCCCGTGTTTCCCCGTCCGATTTTCATTCAGCTCAGTTCCGCAAGGTTCTTCTTGAGATTTTCAATTAAGGATTCCAGCTTTGCCTTCTTTTCCCTTTCGATATTGACCACGGATTCAGGGGCACGTGTAACAAAGTTCTGATTTGCAAGCTTTCTGTCTTGTGCTTCCAGAAGCTTTTCGGATTTTTCCAATTCCGCCCGGATTCGCGCCCGCTCCTTCTCCAGATCTACCAGCTCCGCCAGCGGCATGTACAGACTGGCCTGATCCGTTGCCACGGTGACCATGCCGTCAAGGCATTCGGGCGCGTTTTCCTGTACCGTAACCGTTTCCGCGTAGGCAAGCTTCTGAATATATCGGATTCCGGATCGGAAAGCCTCCTGCGCCGGTGTGCAGATAATTAGGTGTGTGCGCCGGGAAGGCGGCACTTTCATTTCGCTTCGCCTTGCCCGGACCGCCTGAATTGCCTGCATAACCATTTCAAAGGAGTTCTCTTCCTCCGGGAAGTGCAGGCTTTCCGTGTAGGCAGGATAGCACTGGGTCATCAGAGCCTCTCCTTCATGGGGCAGAGCCTGATAGATTTCCTCTGAAATAAAGGGCATGAAGGGATGCACTAATTTCAAAATTCCCGTCAGAACATACAGCAGTACCTTCTGCGCTTCTTCGCTCGCCTGTCTGTTCTCGCCGTAAAGCCTCGGCTTTGACAATTCGATATACCAATCGCAGAACGTATCCCAGATGAAATCATAGATCTTACCTGCTGCGATTCCCAGTTCGAACTTATCCATGTTTTCACAGACTTCGCCGGCAACGGAATTGAATTTGGACAGAATCCATTTGTCCTCCAGCTCCAGGTGCTCCGGAAGCTCGCAGCTGTTAATGGATAGGTTCATCAATACGAAGCGGCTTGCATTCCAGAGCTTATTGCAGAAGTTCCGCATCGCCTCGCATTTATCCTTGTAAAAGCGCATATCATTGCCGGGGGCGTTTCCGGTTACGAGGTTGTAGCGAAGCGCGTCTGCGCCATACTTGTCCGCCATCTCCAGAGGATCAATGCCGTTGCCGAGAGACTTGGACATTTTTCTTCCCTGTTCATCCCGCACTAGGCCGTGGATGAACACCGTGCGGAAAGGCTCCTCCTTCATCTGCTCCATGCCGGAAAAGATCATGCGTGCCACCCAGAAAAAGATAATGTCGTAGCCGGTGACCATCACCTCGTTGGGATACCAGTATGCAAGTTCCGGTGTCCTATCCGGCCAGCCGAGGGTTGAAAACGGCCACAGGGCGGACGAAAACCAGGTATCCAGCACATCTTCGTCCCGGCGGATATTTTTGGAATGGCAGGCTTCGCACTCCACCGCATCTTCGCGGGAAACCGTGATATGGCCGCAGTCATCGCAGTACCAGGCGGGAATCTGGTGGCCCCACCAGAGCTGGCGTGAAATGCACCAGTCGTGAACGTTCTCCATCCAATTCATATAGATTTTGGTGAAGCGCTCCGGCACGAACTGGATGCGGCCGTCCTGAACCACCTCAATGGCAGGCTTTGCCAGCGGTTTCATCTTGACGAACCACTGCGGGCTGGCGAGCGGTTCAACGACGGTCCCGCAGCGGTAGCAGCATCCGACGTTGTGGTCATGCGGAACCACTTTTACAAGATAGCCCTGTTCCTCCAGGTCCTTTACTATCACTTTTCGGGATTCGTCCCGGTCCAGGCCGTTATACTTTCCCCCGTTGATGACGTGCGCGTTTTCATCAAAGATCAGGACCTGTTCCAGATTGTGCCGCTGGCCGACCTCAAAGTCGTTGGGGTCGTGGCACGGGGTGATTTTCACCGCGCCAGTTCCGAATTCCATCTGCGCGTGCTCGTCAGCGACAACGGGTATTTCTTTTCCGACAAGCGGAAGCAGGACCGTCTTTCCAATAAGATGCCGATAGCGCTCATCCTCGGGATTTACTGCGACAGCTGTGTCCCCCAGCATAGTTTCCGGCCGGGTTGTCGCAATAATCAGAAACTCGTCGGAGTCTTTCAGCGGGTAGCGTATATGCCAGAAGAATCCGGGAATATCCTTGTACTCCACTTCCGCGTCCGACAGTGCCGTGCGGCAGTGGGGACACCAGTTAATGATCCGAGTCCCCCTGTAGATAAGCCCTTTTTCATAGAGATTGCAGAAGCATTCCCGCACCGCCTTGGCCCGCTGCTCGTCCATGGTAAAGCTGTACCGGGACCAATCGCAGGAGCAGCCGAGAATTTTCTGCTGTTCTACAATTCGATCGCCGTATTTTCTTTTCCAGTCCCAGACCACATCCAGAAACTTTTCTCGACCGAGGTCGTAGCGAGTCAGGCCCTGCTTTGTCCGCAGTTCCTCTTCCACTTTGATCTGGGTCGCTATACCCGCATGGTCCGCGCCGGGCAGCCATTCGGCCGCGTAACCCTGCATGCGCTTGTAGCGGATGATAACATCCTGGAGCGTATCATCCAGCGCGTGTCCCATATGGAGCTGGCCTGTTACGTTGGGCGGCGGCATAACAATGGAAAACGGCTTTTTCTCCGGGTCGATTTCCGCACGGAAATAGCCGCCTTTTATCCACATGTCGTAGATTTTCTTTTCCGTTGTTTTGTGATCATACACTTTATCCAGCTGCTTCATGCTCTTCACTCTCCAAATAAAAACGCCCTGATGCACAGCATCAGGGCGCAGAAATTACGCGGTACCACCTGAATTCCACAGGCATCGCCTGTGACACTCGTCGTCTGTAACGGGAGTTCCCGGCCCGGCTACTCTGTTCGCCGCAGCAGCTCCGAGCCGACCTTCAGAAGACCATCGTGGAAACTTTCACCAGCCGTTTCCTCTCTGACTCTCCGAATCTTCCTACTCCTGCTCTTCTCAGCTTTTTCCGCTTCCCGCAGCGGGGAAGGAATGAAGTTATTATAGACAAAGAACCGAAGCTTTGTCAATACACCGTTCCGGTTTCGCCTCTGCCAGCACCGCATCTGTTTTCCCTCCGTCAGCGGACCATATCCTCCAGCTGGCTGAGTCCGGTTACGCCGATTTGCTTCGCTGCTGCCTTACCGTTTTTGAAGACGACCAGCGTCGGAATGCTCGTGATGCCGTAGCGGTTCGCCAGTTCCGGCTGTTCGTCGACATCCACCTTTCCGATTGTGAGACCCGGAAGCTGCTTTGCGTCTAACTGTTCCAGAATCGGTGCCTGCATCCGGCAAGGGCCGCACCAGGTCGCCCAGAAGTCCACAAGAACCGTGCCGGACTGGATTGTGCCATCGAAGTTTTCTTTGTTCAAATGCTGAATTGCCATGCAAATTCCTCCTCTATGATTTCCGCCTTCCTACGCGCCGCAGCTGCGTTCCGGAAAGCCGTTTTTATATCTTTACAGGATCACGTTCGTTTGTTTTCTACGTATTCCGCAGCACGGTATCCTGCAACGTTTCCCTGTCCGACTGCCTTAGCCAGCTGGTACGGAGCACCCGTGCAGTCTCCGGCGGCATAAATTCCCGGAATGTTCGTCTCCATATTCGCATTGACAAGGATCTGTCCGGACTCCAGAAGCAGTCCCTGCACCAGAGAAGCTGTCAGGATTCTCCCGCCAAGAATGAACACGGCGCTCACGGGAACCTCCGTTTCTCCCATGCAGATTCTCTCCACCTTGCCGGTCCCTTCAATCCTTATATTTTTTCCGGTCGGATGAATTACGGTACAGCCGATGGATTCAAGAAACTGAATGTCCTTTTCGGTCTCCTCACCGCTGCCCAGGACGGCTACCTTCTTTCCCTTATACAGCATGCCGTCGCAGGTTGCGCAGTAGCTTACCCCCTTGCCGAGAAGTTCTTCCTCTCCGGGATATCCTTTGCTCCGCGGCATGCCAAGGCAGAGGATCACGGATTCGGATTCATAGAAACTGTTTCCGACCGCCGTTCCGAAAGTCAAGCCGAGACTGGCGACGGAAAGCGCCCGGCCCGGCAGAATTTCCGCGCCGGATTCCTGAAGCTGCCGGTCTATTCTGGCTTGCATCTCGCGTCCGGACGCGGAAAGGCCCGGATAGTTCCGAATTTCCGGCGCCTTGGAAAGGCCCGTCGTCTCCGGCGGATTTGCGACAACGGCAACGGTTTTATTCCGATTCCGAAGCGTCAAAGCCGCCGCGGCACCCGCCGGCCCCCCTCCGATTACGAGGGCGTTATATACTGCCATACCTGCACTGCCTTTCTTCTTTTTTTTCAGTTTAGCGCTTTCCCATCCCTTTTTTTGTAGCAGGCACCACACTTGTTCCCTTCCTCCGTTCGAAAGGGAGCGCAGATAAGATTGGAAGCCTTATATCCTGTGCTCCCGGCCGTTCTCCTTCCCCGTTTGGTTCGCCGGCACGGTCCCGTTGCCCACCTCCATTTTGCAATCCTTCAGAAGTCTTTTTGTACCAGTCGGGAAAGCGCCAAAATGGATGCCCCTGAAAATTCAGGAGGCATCCATGCTCTTGTCGGAGGTCCCATCCCCGTTCCCCGATTTTTCGGATACAATGGAGAAAAGACCGTCTTTTCGCCCACCCGCATGTTTTTCCGCTTCTATCCCCGGAAAAGCGCGGGGGCTCCTGCCGATGAATCTTTACTTGTTGAACAGATATGTCAGATGCGCCGTCAGTTCCTCCGGCGTAACGCTGACATAATTCAGCGGATCCTTCATTCCGGCTTCCACCAGAGCGGGGATTTCGTCGGCTTTGTGTCCTAATTCGCGTACGGTGGGAATTTTTGCTTTTTTCATCAATGCTTCGATGGCTTCGCAGATCTTGTCCGCGATGCTCTGCATATCGTCGCTCTCCTCCACCGCAACGCCCAGATTATATGCCAGGCGGGCGTAGCGCTCCCGGTTGTTATGCTCGACCTTGACGCCCTGCTGAATCGCCGGTACCAGTCCGAGGGCGCAGCCCATGCCGTGCGGAATATGCCACTACGCTCCGAAAAGCTGGCCGATACCGTGTCCCAGCGTCAGTCCGCCGGGGCACATCCCTATACCGGCGAGCATGGCACCGTATTTGACAGCGGCGCGTGCATCCAGATCCTGCGGATGATCAAGGCACGTAGGGAGATTGTGATAGATAAGACGCGACGCCTCCAGTGCCATTGTATCCGTGAGGGGATTGAAATTCATCATCGGTTTCACCTTGTGCGCAAGGCCGCCGATAAGATAGCTTTCGATTGCATGCGTCAGGGCGTCAAATGCTGTATTCGCCGTAAGGTCGAACGGCATAGACATATCCAGCTTCGGGTCCATCAAGGCGACGTTCGGCAGAATCTGCAGTCCGCCAAGCGTTGCCTTGTACTGGATCTCATCATCGGTAATCACCGCGCCGGTGGACACTTCGCTGCCCGTGCCGGACGTGGTGGGGATCATAATCAGAAGAGCCATCGGGCGCTTCATCGGCAGGGCTTTCCCGCGGCCGCCGAAGCAGTGATCCATGACATTTTCCGTCTGGGGATTTCCAAGCATGCAGTAGATTCCCTTCGCCGTATCCATCGCGGAGCCTCCGCCGATGCCGATCACCGCATTGACGCCGAGCTTGCGCGCAAGATGTCCGCCCTCGTTGATGTCATGATAGCTGGGGTCGGGTTTGACCTTTGTCCATTCGAAGACCGTAATCGCCATGGCTTCAAAGCTTGCAGCAACCTTGTCCGCCAGTCCGCTTTTCCGCGTGTTCCTGCCGAACACCAGCATGGCCTTCGTCACGCCCTGCAGCTTGCAGATGCCGGCCGCCTTTTTCCAGGCGTCCTCTTCAAAAAATATCAGGGGAAGCTGTGTATAGAAATTTTCCATCTTTTATCTCCTTTGCTCCGTCAGATCAAATCTTTTTCAGCCGGTGGAAGGTCGTTCCGGTCGCATTCTGCAGCGTACCGGTCTTGTTCGTATCTCCCAGAACGATGACGTCTCCGAAGGCTTCCGTCAGCTTCTTTTCGAGGCTCCGATCGGGTTTGACGCCCAGCGAGAGCACGATCACTTCCGCGGGGAGGGTGCCTTCCAGACCGGTGACCAAGTCTTTGTACCGGACGCCTTCCTCATTCGCGCCGAGGACCAGTGTATTGGGTTTCATGCAGACACCCTGCTGCGCAAGGCCAAGCTGCGTTTTGATAACCCTGTAGATGAACGTATCCGGTGCAAACTGCGCCGTCATTTCGCAGACAACAATGCTGTTTTTCCGGGTCGCCATGAATTCCGCCGTTTCCAGCGCCGTCATGCCGCCGCCGACGATCACGACGCGCTTTCCTTCAACCGTAACCCGGCCGGAGAGAACGTCATGCGCCGTAACCGCTCTGTCCATGCCGGGCATATCCGGAATGATCGGTTTGCCGCCGGCGCAGAGGCAGACCACCTTCGGATTGAGTTCTTTTTTGATTTGAGCTATTTCGGCATCCGTCATCTCGGTGCTGAGCTTCACCGCAATATGGCTGTTCTTGTCAAGCTGACGCTTCCAGTAATCCAGCAGAATATCCATCCGGAACTTGCCGGGAGCCTTATCGGCCAGATTAACGCTGCCGCCGATGCGGTCGCCCTTCTCATAAACCGTCACATCGTATCCCTTGGCGGCCAGTGTGAACGCAGCTTCGATGCCCGCAGGGCCAGCCCCAATGACAACCGCGTTTCCGGAGCCCGGGGTCAGGGTGTTGTCTTCCCATTCCCTTCCTGCAAGCGGATTAATCGCGCAGCGGATGGGCTGCATGAGAGAGGAATGGTGGATGCAGTTGTTGCAGCTCAGGCAGGGGCGTATATCCTCTTCTCTGCCTGCCTTCGCCTTATTCGCCCATTCCGGATCGCAGATCATCTGGCGTCCGAGAATTGCCATGTCTGCAACGCCGTCTTGCAGCATACCTTCAGCTTCGGACGGTGTCTTCAGACAGTTCACGGCAGCGACGGGAACGTCGACCGCATTTTTAATATTGGAAATAATGTCATCGCGGTAGCGGGCCTTCATATCCGGATTCGGCATGCAGTCCAATCCGCCCATGGAAACGTTGACCATATCTGCGCCATGCTCTACGAGGAGCTTCGCAACGCCCTTCATGTAGTTCATGTCCCATTCTTTTCCGTTCGGCCGGAAATCGCCTTCGGCGCCGTTGATGCGCACGGAAATCGGAAAGCTCTTCGGAACCACCTTGCGGATCGCATCCAGGGTTTCGGTCGCGATGCGGCAGCAGTTTTCCATATTTCCGCCGTACTCGTCTTTCCGCTCGTTCTTATAGGGGTTGATAAACTGGCTGAAGAGATAGCCGTGTGCACAGTGAACTTCCACGCCGTCGCAGCCGGCGAGAAGAGCGAACTGCGCCGCCCGGGCGTAGCATTCTTCGATCTTCTTGATTTCCGGAATTGTCAGTTCCCGTGCCGGCTTGCTGTAGCCGTCGTGCCTGAGTGATTCCGGCATGGCCGTACTGGAAACCGGCTGCCGTCCTCCGTTGACCAAATCCGGAACATAGACGGAGCGGCCGGGATGATGAAGCTGGACGAACAGCTTGCAGTCATACTCATGAATCCGTTCCGCAAGCAGCTGAAACGCGTTGCGGTTGTCTAAGGTGACAAGATGATGCTGTCCGGCGCCCGCAGTGCCGCAGAGCTCATCCGGGCAGACAACGGTAAATCCGTTGATGATAAGTCCGACGCCGCCCTTGGCCCGGGCTGCCAGATATTCAATTACCTGTTCGTTGACATCTCCTCCTGTGAGGCCCAGACCATCGTGCATGGGAGACATGACGATGCGGTTTTTCAGCTCAATTCCGTTGATCTGAATGGGGGTAAACAACTTTTCGTACTTCAAGCTCCATCCGTCCTTTCCGTTTAATGTATTTCCGATTTAAACATTTTTAAGCAATGTTATATATTGCTTTAAGCAATTTTTAACATAGGCTGTTGCCATTGTCAATAGTTAAACAATATTTTATTGCCACAGGCAAAAAATATCCTTATAATGGTATCGAAATGTTCTGAAGGAGGTCCTCTATGGCCATCAACGACAACCTGAAGCTTCTGCTGAAAGCGCTGAATCTCTCCCAGCGGCAATTCGCGCAGGCGCTGTGTCTGGATCCCGGCTATCTTTCCCGCATAATTTCCGGCAAAACGCCGCTCAATTCCAGGCTGCAGCTTCTGATAGAAAATACTTTTAAAGTAAACGGAGAATGGCTTCGGACCGGCAGCGGCCCCATGTTTGCCGTAAGTTCCGATTCCGCCATTAAGAGCAAGGTTCTGGCAAAGGTCGACAAACTCGATGAGTCGCAGCTTGCCGTTCTGGACTCTTTCCTTCAGTATCTCCTGAAAGCCGGCAGTGCGGCAGGGCCGGCCGCCGGTCCGGCAGCAGGCGTCGGAAGCGCTCCGCCGGCCTCGGGGAACGCCACGGAAGTCACGAATAAATAACGGGGGTATAATGGCCATGAAGTATTCGTTAGCGCATATCGGCATCAATGTTCTCGACCTTTCGCGAAGCGTGGAATTCTATACAAAGGCTTTTGACATGCATGAGGTGTTCCGCATGCATCCAAAAAGTGAGCTGGACATGATCCTCTGCTTTTTATCCGATGAGGGGGATACTACCGAAATCGCTCTTACCTGGTATGGGGAACGGGATATTCCCTATGAGCTGGGAGAGAACGATGTTCACCTTGTTTTTGTCGTGGACGACTTCAAGGCAAGCTACGAAAAGCATAAGAAAATGGGAATCGTCTGCATTGAAGAACTGAAGAAGGACATCTACTATGTTGAGGATCCGGATGGCTACCAGATCGCCATTGTTCCGGACCGGTACCACCCCACCTTCTTCACACGCCGCAGCCGCCGGGAGGCGAACGCGGCGGACAGAGCCTGAGAGACTGCCCGACGCTCTTTCCCGCAGGAAAGCATCATATTCCGGAGAAATCCTTTCCTCCGTCACAGAGCTATCTGCCTTGCTGTGCTGCAGAACCGGCTCCGCTGCGCGAGTTCGGATTTTTCCGGGTTTCTTTTTATTGCAATGCCAATGCGGAAAAGGTATAATTTCCTTACTTTATATCTATGACAATATGCAGAGAAGGCGGGGGTGCTGAGAACTATGGAAGAGGCCAAAAAAGCAGGAAACTTTATTGAGGAATTTGTCGCGGAGGATCTTGCCCCCGGCGGGACCTACGAAGGGCTTCAGGTGCATACCCGATTTCCGCCGGAGCCCAACGGCTATCTTCATATTGGACACTGCAAGGCGCTCTGCATCGACTTCGGGACAGCCGAAAAATTCGGAGGTCTCTGCAATCTTCGCATGGATGATACCAATCCGGCCAAAGAGGACACGGAATATGTAGACGCCATCAAGGAAGATATTCACTGGCTCGGATTTGACTGGGGCGATCGGTTCTTTTACGGTTCGGACTATTTCGAGGAAACCTACCAGTTCGCCGAATCCTTAATTCGGAAGGGTCTCGCTTACGTCTGCGAGCTGACGCCGGAAGAATTCAAAGCCTGCCGCGGGGACATTAACCAGCCGGCAGTAAGTCCCTGGCGCGACCGGCCGTGGGAGGAAAGTCTGGATCTATTCCGCCGCATGCGCGCCGGCGAATTTCCAGACGGAAAATATACGCTGCGGGCAAAAATCGATCTTGCTTCCGGAAACTTCAATCTGCGGGACCCGGTTCTGTACCGCATCCGCCATACTGAGCACCACCGGCAGGGAACCAAATGGTGCATTTTCCCCATGTACGACTTCGCGCACCCCATTCAGGATGCGCTGGAGGGCATTACGCACTCGCTGTGCACGCTGGAGTACGAAGAGCACCGGCCGCTGTACAACTGGGTCGTCGACAATATCGATCTTCCGCACTACAAGCCCCGGCAGATTGAGTTTGCGCGGCTTGGCATCAACTACACCGTCATGAGCAAGCGAAAGCTGCGGCAGCTCGTGGAGGAGCATCGGGTCAGCGGCTGGGACGATCCGCGGATGCCTACGCTGTGCGGGCTCCGCCGCCGCGGATACACGCCCGCTTCCATCAAGGACTTTACGCAGCGCATCGGCGTTTCGAAGGTGGACTCCACCGTAGACTGGGCACTTCTGGAAAGCTGTCTGCGGGACGATCTCAATCAAAATGCGCCCCGCGTCATGGCTGTGCTGCACCCGGTAAAACTTACCATCACAAACTATCCGGAAGGGCAGACGGAGCTTCTGGACATTGAAAACAATCCGATGAATCCGGAAGCCGGAACCCGGAAGGTTCCGTTTTCGCGAAACCTGTACATTGAGGCAGAGGATTTTCTGGAAACTCCTGTGCCGAAATACAAGCGGCTTTACCCGAACGGGCCGGAATGCCGCCTGAAAGGCGCTTACGTCATTCGCTGCACCGGCTGCGAGAAAGATGAAAGCGGAAATATTAGGGAAATATTCTGCACTTACGATCCGCAGTCCCGAGGCGGCGACCCCGAGGACGGGCGGAAAATAAAGGGCGCTGCAATTCAATGGACCGATCAGGCAAGCGCCGTGGATGCGGAAGTCCGTCTTTACGATTCTCTCTTCACGGACCCGGACCCGGACGGACCGGACAAGAACTTCCTGGATTATCTGAATCCGGACAGCCTGATCCGCCTGACGGGCTGCAAGCTGGAAGCTTCCATGGGCAGGATTCCCATGCCGGCAAAGGGCACTACGGCACAGGGGTATCAGTTCCTCCGAAACGGCTACTTCTGCCTAGACTGCAACGATGCCCGTCCGGATCATCTTGTCTTCAATCGTTCGGTCGCGCTGCGAGACAGCTTCCGCAAAAAATCCGGCTGAGCGCAATGATGTAAAAAGGCGGCTCCCCGCAGAACGGTCTATAAGAACCGTCCTATGCGGGGAGCCGCATTATATAGCCTCGTCGATCCGCTAGTCTTCCGCAAGTACCTTCCGATAATTCTCCGGATCTGTATCCCCCTCCGTGCTGATGCAGCAGACAACGCTGTCTTTGCCTAAGCTCATGATATCTCTATCCGCCGCAAACGCCGGGTTCGTCATCAGCTCCGCCAGAAGACCGGCTGTTACCGCGCCGCTTTCGCCGGAAACAATCGCCGGATCCGTCCCGAGGGGGCGGGCAAGGAGCCGCATCCCCTCCGCTGCCGTTTCATCCGGGACGGAGAAGAAGTCCTCTGCGCAGGAGCAGAGAATGTCCCAGGCAATGCCGCAGGGAAGGCCGCAGGCAAGCCCCGCCATCATGGTCGGCATTTTTCCCCGGATCTCCACCAGACTTCCGTCCCCTTTTTCAGCCGTCCGATACAGGCAGTCCGCTGCAGAAGCCTCCACAATGCAGATCCGCGGCTTGGGATCCGGGAAGGCATTGCGGACATAGGCAGCCATCGCGGCTGCCATGGACCCGACGCCTGCCTGCAGAAGCAGATGCGTAATCCGAGTCGAGCCGAGGGCTTCGCGAATTTCCTCCGCCATCGTCGTGTAGCCCTGCATAATCCATCTCGGTTCCCGTTTATAGGTTACAAGATCCGTATCCTGCACAAGCTCCCATCCGTGGATTCCCGCCTGATGCGCCGCGAAGCGGACGCTTCCGTTATAGTTGAAATCCGTGACATGCGTTTCCGCTCCCAGCACGCCGATATTCCGCACTCGTTCAGGACGGCTGCCCTTCGGCAGATAGACGACCGCTTTCTGTCCGAAAAGCCCTGCGGTCCAGGCAACGCCCCTTCCATGGTTTCCGTCCGTCGCCGTTACGAACGTAACTCGCTCTGCGCCGGAATCGGCGGTTTTCTTCAGGGAAATGTAGCTCGGATTTTCCCCGGCAAGGCCCCAGCGTTTCGACAGAATTTTCGCGATGCAGTAGCTTCCGCCGAGAGCCTTGAAGGCATTCAGGCCGAAACGGAAGCTCTCGTCTTTGACGAAAAGTCCCCCGAGACCGAGCCTTTCCGCCTGCGCATCCAGGCGAACCAGCGGCGTCGGCGCATAGCCTGGCAGGGTTTTATGAAAGGCGCGTGCCGCCCCTGCCGCTTCCTGCGTAAAAAAATGCTGTTCGCCCGAAGGTTCTTTGTCTCGGATTGTGCGGTGGATCCTCCCAATCTCCATATTCCACCCCCATCATTGAATTTCGCGAAGATATTCGCTCTCCGAAACGGATGCCCGACGGACGGCGCAGCAGATGGCTTCCTCCATAACCTTTGAGGAAAATGCACCCAGAATGCTGAGATCCGCCGGCACTTTGCCGACCGATGCGGCATAGATCGTGTCTCCATCCGCAAGCGTCCCCACCGGACGGATGCAGCGCGCGTAGGCTGCCCGGGTCATGGAGGCGAGCTTTCCCGCTTCCGCCTTCTGAAGAGCCGCATTCGTAATAATGCATCCGATGGTGGTATTGGTTTTTTGTGGGAAGGAGATCGATGCCGCCTGCAGCAGTTCCTCCATCGTGTCCGAAAAGCGGAGTCTATCCGGAGAGTGCACTCCCGCAAGACGTTCTCCCGTCCGCGGATCGGTCACGTCTCCCAGCGCATTCACCGCCACCGCCGCGGCAATGCGGAGCTCTCCGATCTGGTACGCCGCAAACCCGAATCCGGATTTGCTCGCGCGCTGCATGCCGCAAATTTTTCCGACCGTCGCGCCCGTCCCGACACCAACATTCCCGACCTGTTCCGAAGTTCCCTGCAGCGCTTTCCTGCAGGCATCGTATCCCATTTTTCGATCGGGACGGATCGACGCATCCCCGTACCCCAGGTCATAAATGCAGCTCTGGCACACCAGCGGAACTACCGCGACGCCTGTGTCGTAGCCGATGCCGTTTTCCTCCAGGCACTGCAGGACTCCGTCCGAAGCCGCAAGGCCATAGGCGGAACCCCCGGACAGAACGACCGCGTTGATGGGATTGTCGGCGGTCATCGGGGAAGCCAGCGTGGTTTCCCTCGAAGCCGGGCCGCCGCCGGAGACATCACACCCCATTGTCGCGCCGTTCGGAAACCAGAGAACCGTAACCCCGGTCTTCGCTGCATCATTCTGTACATGGCCGATATGCACAAGGGAGGAAATATCTTCCGCCGTCAGTGGTTTCCAGTAAATCTGCATAACTCCCTCCTTTTATCTTTTTCGCGAATCGGTTTTTCCCTTCGGCTGATCCGCGAAGTCTCAGCGGTGCCTCCCGCCTTCCGCAGAGCTGTTTTCTGTCATTTCTCTCTCCAGATACCGGGTAAAGGCGTAGGTAAGTTCCGCGGTGATACCCCAAATGGTCTCTTTTCCCGTCCGGTAGAAGTAGACCGGTCGATGCACTTTTCCCCAGTCGTAGTTTCTTCCGTTCTGCACTTCCCCATAGGGAAAGTCCTCTCCCGGAACCGTCGTCAGAACCGTGTCATAACGCTGCGGAACGGTTTGCATCAGCCAGGACAGCGGAACTGTAAAAATACGTTCCACCTCTCCACGCTGAACTTCGTCCGGCATCCTCCGGAGCCGACCAAGGCAGGAATAGAGGATTCCGCCGTACGGGCTTCGCGTCCGATGCATCGGTGCAATAACCTCTACGTCCGAAGGCGTCAGCAGCAGTTCTTCGCAGGTCTCCCTTGCGGCGGTCTCCTCCGGCGACTCCCCCGACTCCATCTGCCCGCCCGGAAAGGAGACGTCCCGCCCCTGCGGGATAGTGCTGTTTCGCACCTCATACAGGACGGCCAGTCCTTCCTCGGTCTCCAGCAGCGGAATCAGAACCGCGGAGGACGGGGCCTGCGGGTGCACGGGTTCAAACGCATGCCCGCGCGTTTTTCGGCATATGCCGTCCAGTGTCCATTCCATTGTTTCTCCCCTGCAAATCATTTTCCTGCCGCTGCGGGTTTTCACAAATCCCTCCGCGGCATAGCCTTATTATGCTCCCGCGAAGGAATTTGTACAACTCGAACCTGCCGCCCTGTTTTTTATCGGAGGTTTACGGAGCCGCTGCCGCCGGAAGGTTCCGGGAACCCCCTGTCGATGCACCTCGTCGCCATGGCCCGCGCAGCCTTCAGCGCAGCGTACGAAGGCACCCTCTTTGCCGGTTTTCCGCTCAAGAGGGTGCCTATCCGATGCGCATGTTTTTCTTCATGTACACAGGAGCTCTACGCTTTTTCCTCGTTCTCCTCCGCTTCCTCCAGCGCCCTTCGAGCCTGGACCGGAGGGTCGAGCCTGTACTTTTCCGTATACGCGTCGTACTGCTTATCATAGTCCGGTGCGCGCCGGCGGACTACTTCCAGGTAGTTGTGCAAATCCAGTTTCCGGCTCTGGGTTTCAATCACGCAGCCGGCAATATTGGAGCAGTGATCGGAAACTCTTTCCAGATCCGTCACAAGATCGTTCAGAACAAAGCCCGCCGGGATGGAGCATTCTCCGCTTTGCAGCCGGGTCACGTGCCGTGCGCGAAGCTGCTCTTTCAGCGTATCAATAACCTGTTCCAGAGGCTCGACTTTCTTCGCCGCCTCCAGATCGTTTTCCGTGTATGCCTGCAGCGCCAGATGAAGAATTTCCGTCACGGCGTTCTCCATCATCTGCATTTCCTCCGATCCTGCCCTGGAAAATCGGATCTGCTTCTCTTCGACTTCCTCTGCGGACTCCAGGATATTGACCGCGTGGTCCGCGATTCGCTCAAAGTCTGTAATCACCCGCAGGATTTTTCCGCTTTCCGAGCTCTCGTCGCTGCTCAGCGGCTGCGAGCTGAGCTTTACAAGGTACGTTCCGACTTCATCTTCCACTTCATCGGAATTTTCCTCCTTGCGGCGCACGTCCGCCGCCAGATCCGCATTATAGAAGCGAAGCGCGGAAACGGCGTGTTCGAAGGCGGATACGACCGATTTTGCCATCTCGGATGTTACGTTCTCGCACTGCTCGATCGCGATGGCAGGCGTCTTCATCAGTCGCTCATCCAGCTTCGTGACCGCATAATCGGATTCCCGCTTGGAATCAGGAACGATAAAATAGGAGATTCGGATGAGAAGCCTACGCATCGGGAACATTAAGGCGACGCACAGGATGTTGAAGGATGAGTGAACTATGGCAATTCCCAGTTCATTGACGCCCTCCGTGAGAGCCGGAATGCTCAGAACGGATTTCAGGATGCAGAATACCGTCAGCCAGACAATCGTGCCGATGACATTGAAGGTCAGATGCACGACGGCGGCGCGCTTCGCGTTTTTATTCGTTCCGATGGAGGAGATCAGCGCCGTCACGCACGTTCCGATATTCTGTCCCATGATGATCGGGATCGCCGTGCCCAGGGTAACCTGACCCGTGCTGGCAAGTGCCTGCAGAATTCCGACGGACGCCGACGAGCTCTGGATGATGGCCGTCAGCAGTGCTCCGGCAAGAACACCCAGAATGGGATTGGAAAATTTAATCAGAATATTTTCAAAACTCGGCTCATAGCGGAGACCGGAGACGGCGGAGGACATGGTTTCCATGCCGAACATGAGAGTCGCAAATCCCAGCAGAATGGCGCCCGTCATTTTCTTGTTGTCCGTGCGGCCTACCATGTACATGATGATTCCGATCAGCGCCAGCACCGGCGTAAAGGACGAAGGCTTCAGGAGCCGGACAAAGACGTTGGTGCTTTCGATGCCGGTCAGGCTCAGGATCCAGGCGGTAACGGTCGTTCCGATGTTGGCACCCATGATCACGTTGATAGCCTGCTCGAGGGACATCATGCCGGAGTTTACGAACCCGACAACCATGACGGTTGTCGCGGAGGAGGACTGGATGACGGCCGTCACCGCTAGACCGGTCAGAAGCCCGGCCCAAGGATTCGTTGTAAGCCTGCCCAGTGTCCGTTTCAGTGTTCCCCCGGCCCGGCGCTCCAGCGCCTCGCCCATAAAATTCATGCCAAACAGGAAAAGACTCAGCCCTCCGATGAGGGAAAGGACATCAAAAAGGTCCATAAACTTCTTTTTCCTTTCTTCGCTGCGGCGCAGATCGGCAGCAGAATCACGGTATCCCCCTCTCTCGTAAAGATACCGTGATTAGTTTACCAGCCGAGATTCAAATATATTATCTGGTTTGTGTAAAATCCGTGTAAAGCCGAAGCAAAGAAAGCGATTTGCTAGCGGCGCTCCGATTCGTCCTTGCCGTCGCACAGGAGCGCTTGAAAAGCCGGAAGCGAGCGGCGGATCATTTCGTTGGATACGCAGTAGGCGATCCGAAGGTAGCCGGGGCAGCCGAAGCCTGTGCAGGGAACCAGAAGCAGATTCTGCTCCCGCTTTGCCTTCTCCGAAAAGGCTTCCGCATCCCCGCCGGGTGCTTTTACCAGCAGGTAAAAAGCGCCTTCCGGCCGAACGCACTCATAGCCGTAGGATACGAGAGAACGGTACAGGAGAGTCCGGTTTTTATCATAGGTTTCAAGGTCCGGCTCCTCGTCTACGCAGAGCCCTACCGTCCGCTGGATCAGCGTCGGCGCGTTCACATTGCCGATCTCCCGGGCCGCGCCGGAAGCCGCCGCGTACACTTTTTCCGCGTCCGCACATCGTCCGTTAACATAGAAGTATCCGATGCGCTCACCGGGCAGGGAGAGGCTCTTCGACCAGGAATAGCAGACGATGGTGTTCGGGTAAAGGTTCGGAAGAAATGGTACTTTTACACCGTCATAAACAAGCTCCCGGTACGGTTCGTCCGCAATAATGTAGATCGGATGTCCATATTTTGCGCAGGCTTTGTCGAGGAGATCCCCCAGCTTTCGCAGGGTCTCTTCCGAATACACGACGCCGCTCGGATTGTTCGGAGAATTAATGACTACGGCACTTGTATGCTCATTCAGCGCTTCCTCGATCCGATCAAAATTCAGCTGGAATGTAGCTGTATCCGCCGGAATAATGCGGAGCTTTGCGCCTGCGTTCGTAAAGAACTGATTGTATTCCGGGAAATACGGCGCATTAATAATAAATTCGTCCTCCGGGCAGGACGTCAGCGCCCGCGCCACCGAAACGAGCGCGGGCGCGCAGCCGCACGTCAGGTACAGTTCCCCCGCTTTGGCGTTGCAGTGGAAGCGGCGGTTCAGATTCTCCGCGATCGCCTCACGGACTTCCTCGATGCCGTTGGCAAGGGAATAGCCGTGCAGTTTCAGCGGATCCTCCTTTCCCACGATGGAGCGGATGCTCTCATTGACTTTGGCCGGCGCTGGGATACTGGGGTTTCCCATGGAATAGTCATATACGTTCTCCGGTCCGACCGTCTTCGCCTTTTCCAGTCCATAGGCAAAAAGTTCCCGAATCAGGGAAGGCGCGGTTCCATATCCAAGGCATTTTTCATTGATCATAAAGGCAGCGCTCCTCTCCATCCTTGCGTTGGATACGCAAATGCAGATATAAAATATGCTGCTATTTTATCGCCATTTTCTTTCTGCGTCCACACCCTTCTGCGCTGCGGGGCAGGGTTTTTACTGAAGTTCTCTGCCTTTTTCGTAACGCCCCTTCATTCGTCCGTCGGTCCTACGGGATGGTTCCTTGCACCGGGGAGAGACGAGGACGGAGACTGCGCCAGACAGGCGCAGTCTCCCGTATCCAGTCAATGATCTTATTGCGTACGCCGTTTTCGGCTCTTCAGTCTTGCAGTGCGCTGTAGTCCCGGTCCTCTACCGGGTCACACCACTCCGTGCTTTCCTCCGATCCCGGTATGCCGAAGGCGACATGGGCAAACCAGCTGTCCTTTTTCGCTCCATGCCAATGCTTCACATTCGCCGGAATGACGATGACCATCCCCGGCTTCAGACTCACCGGTTCCTTTCCTTCTTCCTGGTACCAGCCCTCACCCGCTGTGCATAAAAGCATCTGTCCGCCTCCCTGCACGGCATGGTGAATGTGCCAATGGTTCCGGCATCCGGGCGCAAAGGTTACGTTGGAAAGTGCCAGCCCGCAGGTCTCCGGTTCCGTCAGAGGCCGCAGGTAGGACTTTCCCGTAAAATATTGGGCATAGCCGGTGTTCGGGTCTCCCCGTCCGAAAATATTCTGCACGTCAAAATTTTTCTCATCCGTAATTTTCATCGCATTTCCCCGCTTTCTTTGATTCGCGCCGCACAATTGCTCTATTTTTCCGCCGAGTTCTGTCCGCTTAAGCGCTCGCAGCCTCCGCGTACACTTCTTTTGCCATCCGGAAGGCAGCCCAGGCATTCGGCCACCCGGCGTAAAACGCGGCATGCGTCAGAATCTCCGCCATTTCCTGCGCCGTAACTCCGTTTCTCTTTGCGTTTTCAATGTGGTACTGAAGAGATGAATCCAATATTCCCTTCGCCATCAGCGCCGTCACCGTGACAATGCACCGATACCGCACGGACAGTTCGCTTTCTCTCGCCCATACCTCACCAAACAGAACGTCATCGTTGAGTTCCGCAAATTTCGGTGCAAAGGAACCAAGCTGTTCCCGGCCTGCCGTAACTTTTTCCATTGTACTGTCCTTTCCGCCGATGCTCAGGATCGGCGCACCCACTCCCGAATCTTCTTTTCCGATGCTTCAACCCGGCTCCCATGTACAGCAAGCCCTTCCTCTACCCGGGCACCTGGACAGGCCTTTCGGATATCCGACACACTTCCTCCCAGTCCGCTTCCTTCGTGCGTGCAGAACGGCCGAATTGTTTTTCCGGAGAAGTCGTACTTCGCAAGGAAGCTGAAAACCGCCATCGGGGCAGTTCCCCAATAGATCGGATAGCCCAAGTAAATCATATCGTATGCATCCAGGCTTTCCGGCGTGCCGGCCAGCGCCGGCCTCGCGTTTCGCTGCTGGTCTTCCCTTGCTTCCCGGGTGCACGCATTATACCCCTTCGCGTAGGGCTTCTGCATTTCAATCCGGAACATTTCTGCCCCTGTCAGGCGATGTATTTCCTCCGCAACGCGCTCTGTGTTCCCGACTGCAAGATATTTCAGCATGCCGCTTATATAGTTCTCCTCTGCTCTCGAAAAATATGCAATGAGTACTGCCATTCTCCTCTCCTCCCTTCGCGCTTCTACAATACAGGAAAATCTCTTGCGGCGGAATCTCCAGTCTGTTATTATTTCATTAACCTAAAGTTTATAGTTTGGAATAAAAAATATCCGAAAATCGGATTGCTTATCTCATTTCAGATATTTGGTACTTCTTTATGTATAATCCTTTATTAGATACTTTTCTCACCGCCGCCGACACTGGCAGCTTCAACCGCGCTGCCGCGGCTCTTTATCTGTCCCCGACGGCGGTAATGAAGCAGGTGAATGCGCTGGAAGCGCATCTCGGACTCCGGCTTTTTGAGCGCGGCCGGGCAGGGCTCGCCCTCACGCCCGCCGGCGCCTCCATTTACCGTGACGCGAAATTTCTGCGGGAATATTCCGCGAAAGCGCTCGCGGCGGCAAAATCCCTATCGACGGAGCAGGAGAAAATCTTCCGAGTCGGAACCTCGCTCCTCAACCCCGCCAAGCCTTTTGTGGATCTGTGGTACCGGCTGAACTCGGATTTCAGAGACTACAAACTTCATCTTGTTTCGTTTGAAGATGACTGCGACGGGATTCTGAAGAAGATTTCCGAACTGGGGTCGACGTTTGATTTTCTTGTCGGCGTATGCGACTCCCGGGAGTGGCTTACCCGTGCCTGTTTTCTTCCCCTCGGCCGATATAGGAAAATGGTTGCCGTGCGCAGAGGCCATCCGCTGGCAGCCAAGGCACTTCTCACCGTCGAGGATTTGGAGGGATGGACGCTGATGATGGTGCCGGAAGGGGATTCCGGCGTCAATGACTTTATCCGGAACGACCTCACCCGGCACCATCCGAAAATTCGTATCGAAGATACACGGCCCTATTACGATCTTACGGTTTTCAACCGCTGCGCGGAAACCGATCATGTGCTTCTGCTTATCGAATGCTGGCAGAATGTCCACCCCGGACTTGTCGCCATTCCCGTAGACTGGGAATACAGCATTCCCTACGGCATTCTGTACGCCCGGGAGCCCTCCGAGGAGGTGCGCCGCTTCCTTGCGGCGGTGCAGGATCGGATCCCCGAGACGGAGCGGGAGGGCTGAAAGGATCAGCGGACGGGAATTTCTCCGCTGTGAAAAATTTTAACTATCTGCCAGGGCAGAAAATTTCCGCTGCTGCGCAGACCGGGGCGGCTTTTCTGCGTCGATTTGCTCCGGGGTCCGGAAATCAGAAAAAAGCATCCTCCCGCAGAAGCGGCAGATACTGCTTTTCCGTCCGAATTTTAGGTCCCGCGTCCAAATCCAGCTCCGCGAAAAGAAGCTGCTCCGTATCATCGGCTTTCGCTGCCAGTTCCCCATTCGGTCCGACTGCGATGCTTTCCCCTGAGAAAACCATGTTCTCCTCTGTCCCGACCCGGTTTGCCATAATAATACTCACGCTGTTCTGATACGCCGCGACCCGGATCTCCCACTCGAACATTTCACAGGGCTCCGCTTTCTCATTGGCTACCGGAACCAGAATGAGATCGGCCCCCTTGCGCACCAGCGTCCGGTAGCTTTCCGGATAGTGCCTGTCAAAGCAGACAATGAGCCCGACCCGTCCGAAGGAGGTGTCCGCCACCGCAAACCCGCCCGGCCCGGGCGTAAAATAGTCCTGTTCGTAGTAATGCGGCGCGCGTACGATATGGTTCTTTTTTCCGACAGCCAGAAGCTCCCCGGTTTCCGAGACCATTAGATCCGCCGCATACACGCGGCGGTCTTCCGCAAGGCAGATTCCGAGGCTCGCCGCGAGGCGGAATTTTCGGCAGGCTCCCCGCAGTCCCCGTATATAGGGATGATCAAGAGGCATGGAAAAGTCCCGAACATTCCGATTTTCATACTGGGGAATATAGTGGGAAAACTGTCCTTCGGGAAAAACAAGAAGCCGGGCGCCCCCTTCCGAAGCTTCTTTCATAAACCGCAGACTTTTCTCGTAATTTTCCTCCATTGTCTCTGCCGCCGCCATCTGGGCAACCGCGACCTTGACCATGCCGTTTCCCCGCCTTCCTTTTTCGTTCTCTTTTGTTTTTTCATTATAGCATACCACGGGAATGATCTTCCGTCCGACGGAATTTCCGGCAGTCGATTTGTGTTTTTCCGTTCCCCTGGCTATAATGCGTATGCGGAAAAGGGTTTTTTAGTCGTTTCCGCGAGCGCAAGAAACACTTGCTTGTTTTTTTCGGGCCCCGCATCTACGATAGCAGAAAAAGAGAAAGGAAACCTGTGCGATGGATTTCGGGCAACGGCTGAAGGAAATACGGAAGCGGAACGGTCTTACGCAGGACGCCATGGCTGAAAGACTTCACGTCACAAGGCAGGCGGTTTCAAACTGGGAAAACAACAGAAATCTTCCGGATCTTGCTATGATCCTCCAGATCGCCGAAGCGTTTTCTCTTTCTCTGGACGAACTGATACTGGGGGAAAATCATACGATGAACAATATGACGGAAAAGCTTATAGATGACGGAAGCGAGGGCCGCCGAGCCCGGCGCTATCTGAAGATCGCATGGATTGGCGCAGTTCTGATCGTTTTCGGCCTGCTCTGTTTTCTGCTGAAGGGAATGACGGTAGAATATATTGATGCGCAGGGAATTCTGCATGAAAATTTCTTTCTCCTTCCCATCGGAGCGGTACTGCTTGCATCCGGCGCCGTAACCCTTCTTGCGTCCGGCATTGCAAGCCTTCTCCATGGGCGAAAAAGCCGGCGGAAAAGGGAACGGCCGGAGAACTGAGCTGGGCGGATCGGAACTCCGTCGAATGAAGCAGGGACAAGTTCGGACACATGCGCTTCCTGCATTCCTTTCCCGATAGACGCGCGGAGAGCCGTCCTGCAGTGCAGAACGGCTCTCCGCGTCAGGACAGAAGCGGGATCTTCCCGAAACGGATCATGAATTGCAGAACGCCCGGACCGGAAACCGCATCGGATCCGGAAGGATCTTTCTGCCGGCCGAAAGCGCAGCCGAATAGCAAAGAGGCGCGATTTTCTTCTCCGAAGCAATCCCGTCGTCCAGCTTTAGTAGAGGCGGGACATATCGACGCCTTCATGCTCCAGAAGCCAGCGCTTTTTTTCGATACCGCCGGCATAGCCGGTAAGACTTCCGGAAGTTCCTACGACACGGTGGCAGGGGATAATAATGGAAATGGGATTGTGCCCCACTGCTCCGCCGACCGCCTGCGCGGAAAAACGCGTTTTTCCCAATTCGGCGGCTATTTTCTGCGCCAAAGCTCCATAGGTTGTGGTTTCCCCCAGAGGGATTTCGCATAGAAGTTTCCAGACCTTCTGGCGGAAGCCGCTTCCTTCCGGGTGCAGAGGCAGCTCGTCCGGTGTCGGCTTCCCCCCCGCGAAATACCGATTAAGCCACTGCTCTGCCTGCTTGATGACCGGAGAGTCCTTCCCCGGCAGAGCCTTTCCTTCAACTCCTTCTTCAAAATATTTCTGGTTTTCTATCCAAAGGCCTTTCAGCGCATTCTCATCGGCCCAGAGGATCAGCTTCCCCACCGGAGAGTTGTATTCGGATCGATATTCCATAAAATCAGCTCCTTTTCTTTCGCTTATCCGATTCCGCCGCAGTCAGGTGTCGGTTCCAAATTGCCATGGTCGCATAGCTTCGCCAAGGCTTCCACGGCTCTGAGAGGCACAGCCGCTCACGGTCGGAGTAATCGGGCAGAACGCTCCGGATTCCGGCATCAGTTTCAAGGAACGCATCCGTCCATCCCATAGTCCGCATGGCAATGTATTTCGCCGTCCAGCTGCCGATGCCCCGTATCTGCTGCATGCGCGCCATCTGCTCTTCCGGGTCTGCCATGCGATCCAACCGGATGCTTCCGTCCGCCAATGCGGCAGCAAGCTTCTGTATGGCGGTCGAACGGCTCGCAATGATTCCGATGCTTCCCAGCTTTTCCGTGACGGAGCTCCCCAGGGCGGCAATCTCCTCCGGCCGCGGGAAAACACGGCAGAGCCCTTCCCTTCCCGCAGGAATGAGGCTTCCGCAGGCTTCCACCATCCGACCGGACAGCGTGGTTGCCGCCCGAACTGTAATCTGCTGCCCGATAATCGCGCGGCAGGCCATTTCAAAAGGTTCAAAGCATCCCGGTACCCGCGTGCCGGGGTCGTAACCTCCCGGAAGCACCGTTTCCAGGCTGGAAAGCTTCGCCGCAATAACTTCCGGGTCGCAGTCCAGGTCAAACATCTGCCGTACTCTGCCCAGTACCTGCGGAAGAACGGGAACCAGGGAATCGCTGAGTGTCACCCGCAGTGCTTCCTTTTTCTTCTCCGGCAAAACACGGATCGTGCCGCAGCAGGGCTTTCCGTTTCGATCCCAAATACGGACTGTCCGTGCATAGGCTCCCTCCTGTACCCGTTCAATTCCGGGAAGAGCACGCGGTGCGAGAAAGCGAAGCATCGAATCCCAGTCGTACGGCGCTCTCCAGCCAAGGAAAACCGAAACCGTGTCCCCGTGAAGATCCCCGTCCGCCGCACGCCGTCGCAGCGCCGTCGGCGTCAGGCTGTAATGCAGCTGAAAAAGCTCATTCATTCTGCGTACGCTGCCGAAGCCGGCGGCCATGGAAATGTCCAGAACGGAAAGAGTCGTGTCCGTAAGAAGCTGCTTTGCAAGAAGGAGGCGGCAGGTCTGCAGGTATTCTACCGGTGCGACATGGTATTCCTCTTCAAAGACACGGCGGAGATGCCGCTCGGAATACCCAAGCTCCCTGGAAAGTTCCGCAAGGGTAAGACCGCTCCCGCAATTGTCCCGCAGAAAATGCGCAGCCTTTCTCGCAAGCTCTGAAGAAGCGTCAACCGGCGAGCTTCCCGGTGCAAGTTCCGGCCGGCAAAGCAGACAGGGCCGAAATCCCGCCTTTTCCGCTTCTGCCGCCGTCCGAAAGTAGAGGCAGTTCTCTGGCTTCGGCAGACGGGCCCGGCAGACCGGACGGCAGTAGATACCTGTAGAAAGAACACCAACAAATATTCTTCCGTCATACCGTACGTCTTTCGATCGGAAAATGTCATAGCACACTTCTCTGTCATGCGTATCCATATTTTCTCCCGCCTTTCCTGTTCTGTTTTCTTTATAGCACGGGACATGCATTAAATCTAGCGGTTTTCGGACATCCATGTTGGTTTTGGAAGAAGAAATTTTTTATTCCCGCAGCCGCCGGCGTGTCTTCCGGCGGCGCGGAAAAATCGCTCGTCCACGCTGTTTTACGCAGAAAGCATCTACCCGCCCTTCTGTCCGATGCGGCCGATTTCACGTTGAAGAGCGCCATTCCGGATGCGGCCAAAAAACAACCAGCCCCGAAAGGCTGGTTGTTTCTCCGTTGATATTATACTTTGGGAACAGCGCCGCTTATGCGCTTTTTCCCCTTCCTTCTCATCTGCCCTGCATCACGCGCATGTGCGCGGATTCGTGCAGAAATCATTCCTGATCTTTTCTTTTCCTGCGGACGAAGAACAGAAGGAGCGATGCGACGGCAGCAGTCAGGAGCATCGAAGCCCACAGCAGGATACCGGCAGTGTCTCCGGTGTTCGGCTTGTTCTTTTCGGTCGTCTTCGGGTAGTTCGTTACAATAAAGCCGCCCTTGTTATCCTTCTCAACCGTGTAGGTCCATTCGCTTGTTTCTTCTGTTACGCCATACTCGATTTCCTGTCCATTGCTGTCATATTTCTTCAAGTGATCAAAGGATCCTTTCCAGGAACCGTTTTCCGTCAGCGTAATCTTCTGATCCGTTGCCTTACCGTTGACCGTAAGTACGATGACCGCTTCTTCGCCCTTCACGCCCTGTGCCCATTTCTTCTGGACGGGGATGCTGATTTCTTCCGTGCTGGGCCGGTTGGTTACGACCGTGGTAAAGGAGCCGTCGTCGTTCTGCTCTGTCAAGATCGTAATAGCATAATTGTTGGTTTTCTCAACAACGCTGTACTGGATTTCTTGTCCCTGATTATCATAACGGGGCAGATCCTCAAATACTGCGTGCCAACTTTCGCTCTCGATAAGATCCTTGATTTTCCCCGTACCTTCGCCGTTCGCGGTCAGCTCAACGGTCGCCTTTTCTCCGGATGCACCGTCTTCCCATTCCTTTGTTACTTCCAGTCTGGTCTTTTCGGTGCTGGGCCGGTTAATCGCCGATACGGTGAACGTTCCGTCGTCGTTACGGACCGGATCGGTTTTCTCGCTGTCGTAGCCGACTGTCTTTTCGACGGCATCGTACGTGTAAAGGTTTCCGGCGGTGTCATATTTCGGAAGATCTCCAAATTTCCCGGTCCATCCGCCTCTTTCCGTGAGCACAATGACGCGCCCTGTCATCTCGCCGTTCTGAACCAGCTCAAATATTGCCTGCGTGCCGCTTGCGCCGTCGAGCCATTGCTTGTTTACGGTAAGAGACGTTACCTCCGTGCTTTGGCTGTTCGTAATCGTAATGCTTCCATCCGCGTTGCGCACCGAAGATACTGCGTAATTCTGCGCATCCAGTTCTTCCACGCCGTAGATGATTTCTTCTCCGTTGCTGTCGAACTTCGGCAGATTGCTGAACGTGGTGCTCCAGTTCGGAGCCGACAGCGTTACGGTATGTTCCGGATTCTGTTCATCCGGCGTGCCGTTGATTGTCAGCCGGACCTTTGCACTGTTTCCGGTAGTGCCATTCCAGGTCTTGGTAACCGTAAGGCTTGTGATCGCCTTATTGGTTACTGTAATCGAATCGCTGCCGTTGTTTGCAATCGTATAGCTTGTAGTTGTCACATATGCCGAATGATCCGCATTCCATGCATCCGTGCTGGAAGCCGTAATTGTAATCGGATAAACGGCAGAGCTTTCCGCAAAGCCGGTCGGAGCCTTTGTTTCCTTGAGGTAAATCGTATTCGAAGCCGTTGTCTGACCTTGCTGCAACTGCGGCCGTACGCTGTCCAGATAGTCCGCGTCCGTGCTGATCTTCAGTGTGCCGTCAATGCCGGTCGACTGGGTTGTCAGCGCGTCGGTGCAATTTTCATCCGTATACAGGCTGAACTCCGCGCCGGGCAGAGGCTGTTCGTCTTCGTCAACCTTGTAGATCGTAAGTGATGCGTCCTTCGTGTCTTTTGCGGTAATCGGCTTGTTTTGAATAGCCAGTGTTTTGCTTGCAGGATCTCCCGTGCTGATGTCATAGTGGATTACGTCATTATCCGTCTTGCTGTATGTGATGGTCAGATCGTACGGAGTATTCGGATCCGGAAGCGCATAGCCAGTCGGAGCCTTCGTTTCCTTTACATAGACATGGACCGTCGGATTCGACTCCGTGGGAAGGTAGGTGGACAGATACGCTGCGCTCGTATTGATATATGCTTCTCCGTTTGCCGTGACAATCGGAGTATCCGTAAGCTTATTCGTGCACTCCGAATCGGAGAAGACATCGAATTCCGCGCCGTTGAGCAGCGACGTCTCCACGCTTGAGCCCTTCCGAATGGTGAGTTCCGAATGAACCACATCCGAATCCGACTTTTGGTTCACGATACGGGCTGTTGTGCCGCCTTGGTAGCGAATGCTGTACGTCGTAGTCGTCACAAAGGCAGTATGTCTTTCATTCCAGCCGGATGTCTTCGAGGTTCCAAGCGTAATCGTATAGACCGTGTTCGAAGGATCGCAACCTGCCGGAACCGTTGTTTCCTTCATGTAAATCTTCACATCTTCTTTGCCCGCGCTGGGGAAGTAGCGTGCAAGATCGGAATCCCGGGCGCTGATCGTGAACGTTCCTTGAACCGATGTTTCCTGTACTGTCTTAATCGCGTTTGTGCAGTCTGCGTCGGAATACAGGGTAAATTCGGCGCCGGGAAGTGCCGTGCCGGACGTATCCACCTTGTTTATCGTTAAATCGCTGTAATCGTTTTTCTTTGCTGTCTGCGGCGCGTCCTTAACGGTCAGTGCCGCATTTCCGCTGTATTCGATGGTATGGGATGTCCGGACCGTGTATTTGGAATAATCCGCATTCCAGCCTTCCTCAATGATTGTTCCCAGCGTAATGGGATAGACGTCGCCGGAAAGCTTATAACCCTGCGGTGCCGTCGTCTCTTTCAGGTAAACGGTTGTCTGTCCGCCATTTTCTTCCGGAATGTAGCTTGCCAGGTAAGCGTCCGTTGTCTAGATCCTAGCCGTGCCGTTTGCAGCGGAAATCTCGTTCAGTGCGGAAATCGGCGTCGTGCACTCTGCATCCGCGTACATTGTAAAGCGCGCTCCCTCCAGCAGTTCTCCGCTTTTGTTCTCCTTGCGCAGCGTCAGGTACGCGTCGTTCACCTTGTACGTGACGGAGGTGTTGGTAAGGGAACCGCCGTCCTCAATCTCGCCCGTTTCCGGCGAAATCTTATATTTGTCCGCATATTCCTGCGGAATGACTTCCTGAATCGTATACGTTTCCGTGCTGGCCGGAAGCTGCGAATATTCGATCGTATACGTGTTATTTCCGTTATCTGTCACCTGAAGGTTGTCCGCATAGGTGTCCGTTACCTCTGTGCTGCCCAAATATAGGTGTACCCAGCTCTTGAATTGTTCCGAATTCGGGCGATTTGCTGCCGCGTTGCTGCTGTCATTCCAGATTTTCGTGACAGAAATGCTCACTTTCTCATCGGAAGGTGCCTTTGTGTCGGCCGCAACCAAATTCTGCGTCCAGGTCGGAGTGCCCGAAATATTGATCGGGTTATCCGCAACGTAGAGATTTACGACAAAATCTTCTGGCGGATCCTTGAGTTTCATCCCCAGGGTGTACCCGTTCTTGAAATAGCCGTGTAAAACGCCAAATGTATCTGTCGTAGACAATATTTCTGCTGGATTTTCAATGAGAAGGTTATAGAGATTCTGCACATCTTTCCATCCCCAATTTGGGATGACTTGATAAATATCCTTGATATGAGTCGCCCGTGCGTCGTCGTTTTTCGCGCTGGCAATATCCGAGAAATCGATGCCGTCTGTATAATGCCAGATTGCGCACTGTGTGGCGATCATAAACACGTAATCTTTCCGCCCCTGGTTGATCAGGACATAGTTGTAGTTATTGTCGTTAGCTAGCATATTTCCCGAAGTTCTGATATTCAAAGCGTCGTTCGGATATCCGTAGTAGAGCACTTTGGCGACCTGGTCTCTGACGGTGCTGGTATCCGAGCCGACCTTGACGGGAGTGTAACCGTAATCGTTCGGTGGGTAGATACGTCCATTGGTGTAAAACGGATCCGGCATGCCGGTATAGGAATCCAGTTCCTTGTTGGTGACATCCGGAATGAGTCCGAATTTATTTTCATAGAGTGAGCTGGACCCCGTATTCAACGAATAATTATAGTTTGCACAGTATGCCGTTTTTCCGTCGATGGCTATCGAATATAGCGAGTCGCCTGCTATTCCGTGTTTGATCCGGGTCTGCCCGGGCGTATACTCACCTTCCGGCGAACGGACTCCTTCAACGGTTCCATCGCCTTTTTTGGAGACCTTGAAGGTTACCGTGACGGGGGAGAGCATCAGGGCATTTGTGTCATCGATCTTGTCGACCAAATAAAAGCGGCCGGTGTACTCGCCTTCCAGAAGGCCGGCTTTAGGAGATACCGTAACGGATCCTGAACTCCCGGAAGCAATATTCTGCGCCCCGGCGACGTTCACCGTAAAGTAGCGGTTAAAATCGGAGTAGCCGCTGTCTTCGGTATCGACCGCGAAGGAGAGGACGCCTGCCCCGGTGTTCTTAATGGTTACCGTACCGGAAATGTTGGCAGGAGAATACCCTTCCAGCGGATTGCCAAGATTGATTTCCGTTGGAGTTACGTCCGCACTGAATGTCGTATCTGCATAGGCAGGAATTTCCATATTCGTGGAGCCTGTTACCAGGTGGTTATCAGATTTGGCGTAGTAGCGCAGATATAGAATCTTCGCATTTTCCGGATTATCCCCCAGAGAAATTGTGGTGGTTGTCGTCGTATTTCCGTCCCGGAAATGGAATTTGCGTTATCAAAATCCGCCTCCAACGGAGCGGAATCTCCCTTGTCTTTTACAATGTAGCGCAGCGTTCCGTCAACTGTCGGCGTAAAAGTCAGAGAAAGGTTCTGCGATCCGCTTCTTGACGCCTCAAAAGAAACGGTGCCCTCGGACGGTGTCGGATTATCTGAAACGGTAAACGTAAAGGGAAGCGACGTATTCAGAATCTGTTCGGAATCAGCGGAAGCAGTCAGCGTGATGCTTGCTTTATGGGTTCCTTTCTCCAAACCAGTATTCGGCTGAACCGTCAGGGTCACGCTGCTGTCTACTGCCAGTTCGGTAGAACTCAGGGAGGCTGCATAGCCTTCCGCACTGCCTAACGCAAGTGTAAGAGCAGCATTTCCGGTATTCTTTATTGTGATTGTCTTCGCGGCGGGAGCTTCCGTGTACCCGGTTGCCGCTTCGCCGAAGCTTGGATCGTACGGATCGATCTGGATACCGTAATTCTTGACTTCGCTGCCGCTGGATTTTGCCGGAAGTTCAAGAATCGACATCGCATAATACTCTTCTTCCCCGGCATCCTGATACACCAGGTATATGTTCTTTGAATCGGACTCGGACTGCCCAGAGATGGTAATTCCGTTATCCGCGTTGCCGGTGCATTCTTTTGATGTTCCGTTGGCAATCACTTCATCCTGTGACGGCGCAGCGTCCTCACTGTCTGCAACAAGATAGTAGACCGTTCCGCCGTTTTCCGGCGTCACCGTCAGTTCTATCGTGTCCGTTTGCGATTCGGACCACTTGGCACCATAGGATACCGTGCCAGCGGTGTCACTGGCGCTGATGTCCAGTGCCGCAAACGGCATGAGACTGAACAGCAGACAAGCCGCTAGCAGAATTGAGAAAAACTTCCTTCCAATTTTCATAGTTTGCTGAGACTCCTTTTTTTCAAATCCTGTGAATGACTTCCTGTTTACGGGCATATAAGCCCCTGTGCGCAAAACCGCCCTGGTTATTCCAGAACTTCGATCCTATGCGCAGAAATAATCTTGTAGATTATATAGTCCCAGTTCGGAAATTGCAATCTCA
The DNA here is from genome assembly GCA_900313925.1 of uncultured Eubacteriales bacterium. GTDB lineage: Bacteria > Bacillota > Clostridia > Oscillospirales > Oscillospiraceae > UBA2922. The sequence goes on from OMTF01000056.1 coordinate 38,931, forward strand.
AAAATGATGTTTATGTACCAAATGGTCATTTTCGTCATTTTGCTACTTATAAGCCGTTTTTATTTGTCTATTTCTGTTATTTCCCTAACAAGCTGTACTTTGCATCCTTTTTCCTGACAGAAAATTCCTCGGAAAAAACGATGAAAATCGCATTTTTTGCTGTTTCCAGGCATTTGAACGTGAATGCGAAAGCTATAAAAAACGCCCTGTGCGGCTCTCCCGGCAGTTCTTAATTTCTTCTTTCGTGCCGACCGCAACAATGGTCCCTCCCTCGTTTCCTCCGCCCGGTCCCATATCGATGATATAGTCCGCGTTTTGAATGACGTCCGTATCGTGCTCTATTACGATCACTGTCGCTCCCTTATCGATAAGATGCTGAAATACCCGCAGAAGAGCCGCAACATCGTCCGGATGCAGCCCAATCGTCGGCTCGTCGAAAACAAACAGTACGCTGTCCTGTCCTCTGCGCATTTCGCTTGCAAGCTTCAGCCGCTGCGCTTCGCCCCCCGAAAGATGAGGTGTCGGCTCAGAGAGCGTCAGATAGCCAAGCCCGAGATCCATGAGGATCTGCAGCCGGCTCCTTACGGCAGGCAGACCGGAACAGGCTTTCTGTGCCTCCTCCACACTCATCGCCATTATTTCAGGAAGGGAGTAGCGGTTCCCCTCCCCGTTCCTCCATAAAATACGGTTAGCCCGGGTACTGTAGCGGGACCCCCGGCAGTCCGGGCAGGTAATTTCCACATCCGGTAGGAACTGCACGTCAAGGCTGACGGTGCCTGTACCGTCGCACCCGGGACAGCGGAGGGACCCGGTGTTGTAGGAAAAATCACCCGCTTTCAAGCCGCATTTTTTTGCCTCCTCCGTCCGTGCAAAGTTCTTTCGCAGTTCATCGTGCACGTTCGCGTACGTGGCGACCGTCGATCGGACATTAATTCCAATCGGCGTTGCATCGATCAGTTTATCCTGAGCAATCCCGTCAGGGTCTGCGGAAATGACATGATCCGGCAGCGGCTTTCCCGCTATGGATGCTTCCAGTGCCGGGATCAGGCACTCGAGAACCAGCGTTGTCTTTCCCGAACCGGAAACGCCGGTTACGACGGTCAGGCGCTTTTTCGGAAAGGAAACTTTCAGCGGCTGAACCGTGTACATCGCTCGTGTTTCCAGCAGGATCCGCCCGCAGGAAAAAACTTCCTCCGTAGTGCAGGGCTTTCGTACGCGGACGGTTTTTCTGCCGGACAGATATGCGCCTATGCGGGACAACGGGTTTTTTTCCGTTTCGGCCACGGTTCCCCGGCTCAGGACCTTACCGCCGGATGCACCGGCTCCCGGGCCCATTTCAATGAGCCAGTCGGCCTTTTTGAGTATCTGTGTATCGTGATCCACGAGGACAACCGTATTGCCATCGGAAACCAGATCGTCCATCACGCCGGCGAGTCCTTCCAGATTCGCAGGATGCAGGCCGATAGAAGGCTCATCGAGAACATAGAGAACGCCGGTCGTCCGGCTGCGCACGGCACGGGCAAGCTGCATTCGCTGCCGTTCGCCGGTAGACAGCGTGGAAGAGGCGCGATCCAGGGACAGATATCCCAGTCCCAAGTCCAGGAGTCTTCTGGCTGCGGACTGAAAGGAATCACAGAGACTGTCCGCCATCGGCCTCATTTCCCCTGGCAGGCTTTTCGGAATTTCGTCCACCCAGCGGGAAAGTTCCGTAAGCGGCATCCTGCAGGCGCTGTCCAGGGAAATCCCCTGCAGAAGAGGCGCTCTTGCTTCCGGGGAAAGTCTTGTTCCTCCACAATCCGGGCAGACACGCTCTTTCAGAAACCGCGCAACCCGTTTCATTCCCTTCTCGTCCCGGACGTGGGAAAGGGCGTTCTCCACGGTATACTTCGCATTGAAATACGTAAAGTCCATATCTCCGGCGGCTCCGGTGGTCTTGTTCTGGTACACAATGTTCTTTTTTACGGCGGGACCGTGGAAAACAATGTCCCGTTCCTTTTCCGTGAGGTTCCGAAACGGCACGTCCGTCCGCACACCCATTTCCCGGGCAATGTCCTTCATCAGAGACCACATCAGTGTCTGCCAGGGGAGAACGGCGCCTTCGTCTATCGTAAGGCCTTCGTCGGGAACGAGTGTGGATTCATCCACCGTCCGCACCATTCCCGTACCGCCGCAGGTCTTGCACGCTCCAGTACTGTTGAACGCCAGATCCTCCGCGCCTGGGCCATAAAAATGTTCCCCGCACTCGGGGCAGACAAGCTCTTTCATCCGGGAAACATTTACGGAAGGTGCCAAATAATGTCCGTTCGGGCAGCGGTGACTGCCGAGGCGGGAATACATCAAACGCAATATGTTGAGAAGCTCCGTTGCGGTACCGAACGTGCTGCGGATGCCCGGTACGCCGGGGCGCTGGCGCAGGGCGATGGCTGCGGGAATATAGCGCACTTCCTCCACTTCCGCCTTTTCCGCCTGTGTCATTCTCCGGCGCGTATAGGCGGACAGAGCTTCCAGATATCTTCGGGAGCCTTCGGAATACAGAACACCTATCGCCAGCGAGGATTTTCCGGAACCGGAAACACCGGCAATGGCGGTTACCTTTTCCAGGGGGATCTCCACGTCAATGCTTTTCAGATTATGAACCCTCGCGCCGCGAACCTGAATATGCGTAGGCTGCTCCGCTCTTTTTTCCGCAGTTTCTTTCCTATCCTTCATCGCCGCAGTCCTTTCCCATCCCGTTTCCATGCGTCAGGATCCATCGGATTCCCCTTGCAGTTCTCTTTTCGCTGTCCTTGTAATGATTTCCGGGATTAAGCTCCATAAACGTTTCGATGCCCTGCTTTCGGAACATTTCGACAATCGCCTCCGTATTTTCCTCTACGCATTTCAAACGCCTGTTCCGTGTATTTTTTTCCTTGGCACCGATGGAAAAATAAAGGCAGCTCGGTTTGCGGGAGAGCGAATGCGAGGCAAGGTAAGGCAAAAGCTCCGGGTACCATAAAGAGCCGGACACGCTTGCCGCTCGGTCGAAAATATCTGAATGGTACAGGGAATAGACGGCAAACAAGCCGGCAAGGGAGTAGCCGGCAATCGCCGCATAGAGGCCTTTCCCTCCCAGCTGCTGCCGGGCAGCGGGAAGCAGCGTCTCCTTCATCCACGCCCCATATTCTTCCGCTTTCCCGCCGCAAGGCGTACCGTCGGAAAACAGCGGCGGGCAGTACCAGGGCGTCATATCGTCCTCCCAATTCAAGCCGTTCACGACAATCAGCGAATGCTCCGGACACGGTGCGGCATGAAGCTCGCAAAAGATTTTTTCGCCTTCGTCCGCAAAACTGTTAAGATATATTTCCGGGCATCCGGGAGTTCCCGGAAATATCCGCACTTTTTTCCCATCCAATTCAAATGTCATGCTTTTCATTGCTTTCTTCCTTTATTAAAAGGGATTTTGATTGGCGCTCCGCGCTGCCCGGCTGCTGCCCCCGCACAGGCCTTCCCGTTTCCGCCGATGCTCCAGGTACCTGGGCTTTTCCGCGAATCTAAATTACCCGGCGCAGTACCGCGCTGATATCTTCGTGGAACACAAGATCGGCCATGCCTTCCATGTGTGTTTTTCCGCGATTGATAATAATAAGATACGGGCCATGGTACTGGTGCGCCAGCTGCGCCGCCGATCCCACGGCAAGAGAGGTTCCGCCGATGATGAGGCAGTCTGCGTTCCGGACAAGAGCCAGGGATTGGCTGTATGCTTTCTGCGGCAGGTACTCCCCATACAGGACGACATCCGGACGAACCATTTTTCCGCATTTTGCGCAGCGTGGAACCGGCTCCCTGCTTTCAAAAACAAAGTCCGGACCATAGGCAGTACGGCAGGATACGCAGTGGTTGCTCCAGATCGTTCCATGGATTTCCTGCACATTGCGGCTGCCGGCCTTCTGATGCAGGCCGTCAATGTTCTGCGTTATAATGCCGTCCAGTTTTCCCTACACTTCCATGGCGGCAAGGCAGCGGTGTGCATCGTTCGGTTCCGCTTTTCGGGCATCCAGGTTCTTCCTATAGTAGGCGAAGAACGCTTCCGGATCCTTTTGCAGGCACTCCCGGCCGAGGTAATACTCCGGGGAGCGTCCGTGCTTTCGGGTATTTTTTCTGCTGTAAAGGCCGTCCCTGCTGCGGAAATCCGGGATTCCGCTTTCCGTGGAAACGCCGGCACCGCCCAAAAAGACCGCGTGTTTCGCTGAGCGGAGGATTGTGCGCAGAGCCTCGGTCTTTTCCTCCCCTTCAAGCTGACGGAAATACTGCTTTTTTTCCCGCTCCGAATGAAATTTGGTCATAACTGCCTTCCCTTTCCGTAAGCCGCAGCAAAAAGTTTCCCGCTGGCAGAACCGCATCCGCAGTCCGTCGATCGCAGCGCTAGCGGTTCGCCGCGATAAATTCACCGATTGCCCTTGCGTCTTCCGCGCCTCTGCGGTACAGATTCTCCATAGCCTGCCGGTTTCGTCTGAGTGTTCCTAAGCCCTGTATGGACTCGGGTGCCAGAATGAGAACCCGTCCTTCCTTTTCCAGCCTTTTCGCGAAATCCAGCTCCGCATTGTATACGGATGCCCGCCGCCGTATGGCACGGGCTGCCTTCGGGTATCCGGGCGCCGTCTTCAAAATCGCGCGCAGATCGCGAATCCATTTCCGGTATTCGCCTTTCGGCCTTGTCAGGACCAGAATAATCTTATCGCATCCGTCATCGAATGCCTTCTGAAGCGGTATCGGGTCCGCCATGCCCCCGTCGTAATAATGTCTTGTTCCAATCTGGTAGGGTTGATTATATGGCGGAAGCGAGCAGGAGGCTTTGATGACGTCGTAGCTGTCCCACCGGATATCCCGGTTCGTAAAATAGTGCGGTTCGCCCGTTTCCGCGTCCATAGCCGCAACGGTAAACCAGATTCCGGAATGTTCCACCGCGTCATAATGCAGTGGATAATCGCCGTCCGATCGGATCATTTCCCCGAAGATATAGTCCATATTGATAAAAGAACCCGTTTTTCTGTAATGCTCGAAGCTCATGCATTCGGGACGCGCCGTGTAGTCCAGGTAGAATTCGCGGGCATAGCCTTTTTGTCCGGCAAGGTAGGTCAAAAGATTTGCCGCTCCCGCCGAAATTCCATAGCAGCTGTCAAAGCGGATTTTTTCCGCAAGACAGGTGTCAATAACGCCTGCGCCGTAAATATCCCGCAGTCCTCCGCCGATATCCATAAATCCAAGCATCTGGATTCCCCCTGTTTTTATTCGGTTCTGCTACTTTTCCTTATTGTGCCTTCCCTGGAAGTTCCCAGCAGTTCCTACCGTCCGTCCGCAAGCCGGGCGAACGCCACTTTCTGGACTTTCATGGCACCGACCGGGCAGAATTCCTGGCAGCAGAAGCACCGAATGCACGCGCTTCGGTCAATTCGGGGCTGCTTTCGGTTCTCTTCCCCCGCCATCGTGATGGCACGGGCAGGGCAGAGCTCCGCGCAGCGGCCGCATCCGATGCATTCTGCGGGATCCACGCTCGGACGCGTGGTATAGATTCTCCGCAGGAGTCTCTCCGCGGCTTTTCCGAAAGGTCCGCGCCGAAAAAGAACGGATTTTTCGCGAGTACACTTTTGAAAGTCCGGAAGGCGCAGCGCTTTGATACGCTCCGGATCCGGCACAATCTCGACTTCCGTTCGATTTCCGGGGCCAAGTCCTCTCTTATACGCCTCCATCTGAACCGGAAGATCCGGCAGCGAATAGCCAATCAGGTCGCCGGCAACGACATCCAGGGCATAGGGGTCCGGCGAATCCAGTATCGCACCCATCTTCCTCGGCGTCCCCTGCGACGGGCCGTTTCCTTCCATGCAGACAACCGCGTCCGCAAGATTCAGTACGGGACAGAAATACTCATTCAAATCAATAAGCATATTGGCAAACCGCGCCGTTTCGGGAAAACGCAGATGATACTGCGGCTTTGTCAGTCCGGGAATGATTCCGAAGAGATTTTTCGTCGCGCAGGTCATTTTCATGCTGGCATGCGTTTTCAGCTTGCAGAGGTTAACGAGAATATCGGCTTCGTCTAGCCAGGCCGTATATTGGAACTTTTGCAGGCTGACGGCATCGGGGTATTCGACGTTGCGGACTTCAGTATTGAAATTAAGACTTACTTTCCCGCGGGTTTCCGGATCTGCTTCAAGCTCTGCAGCCAGCTCGGCAAGGCCGCAGGCGTCATAAATGTGCTTCAGGTGCCCGGCTGTAAATGCCCCGCCCGGGCTGTCCCCAAGGATTATTTTCTCCGCACCGGCGGAAAGAAGTTCGCGCGTAACTTCCCGCACGATGGACGGATGGACTGTCGCGGCTTCCTCCGGCGCGTGCGCCCCGACAAGGTTCAGTTTTACCGCGACGATTTTCGCGCCCCGGAGAAAGGTCTGCCAGCCCCCCAGAAGGGAAACTGATTCCGCTATAGCTTTCCTGACTTCTTTTTCCTCATAGCTGCCGCAGGCAGCGACCGCTACACGGCGGTCCGAACGTTTGCTCTCTGCCATCTGCGATTCCGCTCCTTCCGCAAGGCGGCTTCCGTTTCTGGCGTGAAGCCGGAAGTTTCCTCGGGTGCTTCCGGCATCATGCTGAGAATATTATATCGTATATTCGATCGAAAGCAGCAAGGCGGAGAAAAAAACTGCGAGTTCATCCCTCCATGCGAAGTATAGGAAGGAAAGAACTCGCCGATTTTCATTCCGGAGTGGTTTTCGCCGCTGCGCCGCCGTGCAGGATCAAAAGATTGTGCTACATCTCCTCGAGCGGCTTCTTTTTTCCGGAAGCAAGCTGTATGAAAGCGTCTGCTTTTTCGTATTCCGGTGCCGTTAGCAGGCTTACCGCGACGTAGACGGCAGCGGAAATCCCCATTCCCATTCCGACCTGAAGAGCCGACTGCTGTTCCCAGAAGGACGGCAGGGAAACGCCGAGAGCAATCAGAAGATTGTATAGGCAGAAGGCGAGCCCGCAGAGCATAGAGGCAAAAGCACCCTTCGAATTGCCGCGCCGCCAGAAGAAGCCAAGAATCATAGGCACGAAGGCCCCGGTTGTTATGACATCGGAGGCAATCCACGAGACTTCCAGTATGGATGGAATTCTAATGGCAATAAGGAGCGCTACAACAGTGACGGCAAGCGTCGCAAGGCCCGAAGTACGAAGCTTTTTCTCTTCCGTTCCCTTTCCCAGATTAAGATCCAGAACCAGTTCCATCGCGGCAGTATTGATCAGGGAATCCATTGTAGACATGATTGCAGCAGAGATTCCGACAAACACAATGGCGGAAAGAACGGGTGAAAGGTAGTCCGTTGTGATGCTGCTGATAATTCCCCCAGCGGGCGCGCCTTCCGGGTAAAGGACGAGTCCCGCCATGCCGGTCAGAACAACGATAAGGTAGAGCGGAATGTAAACGAAGAAGCTCATTGTCGTCATTTTTCGGGCTTCCTTCGCATCCTTTGCCGCGCTGATCCGCTGCCAGACGTTTGCCTGTATGCACCAGGAGCATCCAAACGTAATCACATACGCCATGTATTTCTGCGCACCGCTTCCCATATCCATATAGCCGTGCAGGTCTTCCGCGGCTGCAGCTGTTTCAATTCCCTTTATTCCTCCGCAGAAATACATGCCCGCTATGAAAACAACAACAGCGGAGACAGTGAGAAGGACAAACTGAATGATATCCGTCAGCACAACGGCCCGGAATCCTCCGAACATGGAATAAATAAGCACAATTGCCGTGCCTATCAGGATAGCCGGCACATAGGAAAGATGCAGGCAGGAGCCGAAAAAGTCCCCGATTCCCACCATCTGGGAGGCTGCGTTGAACGTCATGAAGATAAGGATCATGACGGAAAGCAGCTTTGCCACCGGTTCCGAGTAGCGTGCCTGCATCATTTCTCCCTGCGTAAGGTAGCCGACGCGCCGTATTTTACCCGCACCGAGCATCATTAGAAATGTTGCAATCAGAACCGGTACGCCATAGTAGAAAAAAGCTCCCATTCCGTCAGTATACGCAAGATCCGCGGTGGAAATGGCGGAGCCGGCTCCCCACCAGGAAGCGACAAAGGTTATGGAAAGCGCCCAGAACGGCAGTGTCCGTCCCGCGAAGAAATAATCCAGAACGGTAGTATTCTTTTTCTCGCGCGTTACGGCAAACAGCAGTACAGCAAAGTAAATTGCCATTCCGATAATGGATAGCACAACAGTCTGATTCATAAAAGTCCTCTCCGCACAAACGTTTTACTTCTCCCTCCTCTCGAAGGGAGGGGAATTATTTCCCGTACCCTGGTTCAGTATAATTCTCTTTCCGTTTCACTGACAATCCGGTTTATCCGCAATGCGTCCGATCGCTGCACACCTCGAGGGAACTGGTAGGCAGGATAACCGAAGCCTGCAAGACAGCTGATGTGGTGGTCCTCCGGTATCTGGAGAAACGCCCGGGCACGCGGACAGGTCTGCAGCGCCGACCACGGTGTGGAAACGTAGATAAAGCCCAAGTCATTGCACATCATTTCCAATTCCGCGTACGCAAGTGAAATCGCTGTGTCAAAAACCCATTCCCCCTTCCCGATGGAGGCATGTACGGCCAGCAGATGCGGCGCCCCGCGATTAAATCGCGCATTACAGGCGATGCTTCGCCCCGAATCGCCGCGCTGCTCGTTTCTGCGCTGCGCCTTTCCTACGACTATTTCCGATGAAGATAATCCACCGCACCGACCGGGCAGTGCTCCGTGCAGTCTCCGCACTCGTCGCAGCGGCAGCGGTCAATTACGTAATTTCCGTCTATTTCCTTAATGGCAGAAAAGCTGCAGCCTCTCTGGCAGGTACCGCATCGGATGCATTTCTCCGTATCAATCCGAAGCCCCTTGTATTTTTCCTGCGCTCCGTTGTAGGAAAAATATTTCCGCTCAAGCTTATGGTCCCGGCTGATTTTTTCAAAATCGTAATCAAAGATATCTCCTCTTGCGGAGGTAATGCAGAAAACGACCATCGCCGGATATTTTTCCTGATCCTTGATGCAGAAGTCAAATATTGGATTGTGCTTCGCCTTGATGTCTTCCATCGGAACTTCCTTCACGTCGCCCGTCATCCGTATCGCATATCCTTTTTCAAAGATAGGGAAGCCGTTTTCGTCGTGCTGAATCTGCGTGCTTGCACACAGCCCATTGACCGCTACTTTTCCCGTTGCTTTCAACTGCCGGTAGAAATCCTTTGTGTACATGGTCATGAAGTAAATTCCATCATCGTCAAACGCCCGCAAATGTGCGATTCTGTTTTCCGGCTCTCCCTTCTCATTTACCGTTGCAAAGCTCAGACTGCCGATACGGTCAAACGCTTCGTAGATTTCCTGAATTGTCATGGTATGCTCCTATCGCCTTCCCAGTGGATTCTTCTGTGCACGCTTCGAAGAATTTCATCGTGGCTCTTAGTTGTAATGATTTTTATTACATATTATAGATTGATTATAGCGCCTTTCGTATAAGATGTCAATATTCTTATTACTTCAATGGGGAAAGGAAATCATGCCCTGCTCCGTACCGGTGAGGACTTCCCGCAGCTTCCCGTGCAAAAAATCCGGGCGCAGGAGGAGCCTGCGCCCGGATGCTGAAAATTTGCTGTTAGAAAAGGCCTGTCTTAGTAGGGCCAATCAAAAATAGCATTCGACCAGAACCAAAGTGCGAACCTCAATTTAAGCCATTCCATAACGTACCTCCTAGCTTTTTCATAATCCATATGTACTTCTTCACTTCTGCGTCCAACAGTTGAACTGTCTTTATTTTATCTGTTTTTCCAAATCCGCGTCAACGTAATAATACACAACATTATTCAAAAAAATGCAATTCTTTTGTAGAAACCATCTGAAAATGTGCATAATAATTTGATATTTTGAAATGTTATGCAATTTTTTTAACAGAATCACTTCCATTTCAGTGCTGCGGGAGGGGCACTCTTCGTGCCGTCCTTATTGAAGGCGGGAAGGGAACAGCGTATGGAGTTATTTCAGATACACGACCAGTTCGATTTCACATAATATGCCGAGCGGCAGGGTCTTCACCGCTACGCAGGTGCGTGCCGGCTTCGAAACGATATACTTTTCATAAACGCCGTTGAACGCCTTAAAGTCGTTCATATCCGCAAGATAGCAGGTTGCCTTTACAACTTTGGTAAAATCGGTACCCGCAGCTTCAAGTATCGCCTGCAGATTGCGGCAGGTCTGATCCGCCTGTTCCTCAACCGTCTTTCCATGTACACTTCCATCTTCCGGGTTCAGTCCTCCCTGTCCGGATGTAAAAAGAAAGTCTCCGGCGATATAGCCCTGAGAGTAGGGACCTATCGCTGCCGGGGCCTTATCCGTATGGATAATTTTCATTGCCATAACCGATTCCTCCTATTCATATGCTTTAGCCTTCGAGCAAGCTTTTTTCCATGCGGAATTACTCGAACCGAAGCGTAAGCGACGGAAAGCCGTCGACGCTTAAAGTATACACATCGTCGGCCTGCGCAGGATCCGCCGCAAGGAACGCACCCGAAAGGACAATCTCGCCCTTCTTCAGACCAATTCCGTATTCCGCCAGTTTGTTGACCAGCCAGGTCATGGAATTAACAGGATTCCCAAGCACTTCCGCCCCTGCGCCGGTTCCGTACAGACGCCCGTTTTTTTCGATTACCATCCCGATATTTCTCAGATTTATATCCTGCACAGTTTTTGGACTGCTTCCGATCAGAAACTTGGACGCTCCGGCGTCATCGCTGATTGTGTCCCGAACCGTTACGGTCCAGCTTTGGAATCTGGCATCGCAGATCTCGAAGCAGGGCACAACGTATTGCGCTGCTTCCAGAATATCTGCCGGAGTAACCGGACCCGTCAGATCTCTTCCCATGAGAAATGCAATTTCGCCTTCCACGATCGGGATATTCATATCGCTTCGCCGGCATGGTTCCCCTTCCAGAAGCATCCCGGAATTCAGAAGATATCCATAGTCCGGAGTATCCACATTCAAAAGCTTCATCATACCGAGACTTGTAATCCCGATCTTATGTCCTACCACTTGCTTTCCTTCTGCAAGGCGCATCTTCAGGCCTGCGCTCTGTATAGCGTACGCGTCGTCCTGCGTCATCTCGGGATACGCTTCCGTGAGAAGCGGGATATAGGAAGTTTCCTTTTCCGCTTCATACAGGCGCTGTGCAATGATTTCCTGCTCTGCGCTGCTCAGTTTATATTCCGGCGTTCTCATCATTCATTCTTCCTTATCACGGTTTGCCCCCACACTTTTCGATAATTTCCTTTTTAAGCGCAAGCCGTTTTCTTTCTTCCTAAAGATTTTTCATGAAGAACTACTTATTCTTCTCTTTTAGTATCTTATGAAAAATCTATATTGCCTGCAATCTTAAAATTGTATGCAATACATTTTTTATTCAGAGCCCGACGAAAAACCCGTATGAGTCTTTGTCACTTCCTCTTGTCTCATTCCCGCAAGGTCTCAAGGAATACGGTGTTTCGGATAAAGAGCCTTGCCAATCCAAAATAACGGGTTCCGGATTCCGACGCCTTTTCAAGATCGGTTCGGTTTCTGAGTCCTCCGGTCAGGATAACGTCGGCATTGATTTTTACCTGCAGCATACCGCAAGGGGCAGATAGTAGGCGTGAGTCACCGCGTTATGTGCATTCCAATGGTTTTCTTTAATTTCGCCGGATAGTTTCCCCGCTTGCGCGGGAAAGACAGTACATGGATAAAGACGGAAAGTGCCGGAAAGGGATCACCCCCGCTTGCGCGGGAAAGACTTCTATTGGCATTTCTTCGGGATGCTTCTCGTAGGATCAGTAAGAGTAAAATTGTTGCGGAGTTTTTAATAAGTAAGTAAATAAATAGATGGCACCC